>NZ_JCACKG010000059.1:0-22709 GCF_059505265.1 Myxacorys chilensis
TCAGTCACTACCTTTCAGCTTATTATTTCTCCTCTCAAAATGAATCAACCCTGCCCAATGTTGGGGGATTTAGGGGGCGAAGGATCTCGGCCATGACTCATCGCTCGACTTGTGTGTACACGGTAGGTAGAAATGAAGCGGGGAATTGTAGCGTGTAGAACAGATTTGAGTGTGTAGAACAGATTTGAGTGTGTAGAACAAATTAAAATTGCCCAATTTCTTGGAGGATGACCCAATGCCTGATGTGAGTCTCAGTTCAGCGAATGCTCCTGATCGTCAATATTGTTATTTAAAGCCTTCTGTTTTTTGGAGCATTCGCCAGGGTTTCTCGCGTCGGTTAGCCGCCTTAATTTTCACGATTTCGCTTGCTGTTCCGCTTTTGCTATGGGCGATCGTCAGCTATACCAAGCTCGTGCCGCCCATGTTCTTGCCTACACCAACAACGGTGGTGCAGTCTGGAATTGACATGTTCGTGAACAACAATCTGATGGCAGATGTGATCGTCAGTTGTAGCCGGGTACTAGCTGGCTTTTTAGCCGCTGCGATCGTAGGTGTACCTATGGGCATTGCAATGGGCACGTTTTACAGTATGAATAGTCTGTTTGCGCCGCTTGTGGGAACCGTGCGATACATGCCCATTACAGCGTTTGTGCCCTTGATTATAATTTGGGTTGGGTTGGGTGAAGAATCCAAGATCTTAATCATTACGCTTGGAATTGTGTTGTACAACGCGATTATGGTTGCCGATGCGGTTAAATTTATTCCCAGCGATATGATCAACGTGGCGTACACGCTGGGTGCAACTCGACGAGATGTTTTGTTCAAAGTTATTGTTCCAGCAACGTTTCCTAGTGTGTTAGATACGCTGCGCGTTAACATTTCTGGTGCGTGGAACTATCTTGTAATTGCCGAATTGGTTGCGGCTCAAAGTGGTTTGGGGTTCAGAATTATTCAAGCCCAACGATTTTTGCAAACTGAGAAAGTATTGTTTTGCATTTTGCTCATTGGGGCGATCGGACTGGCGATCGATTACGGTTTAAAGGGGTTGTTCTTAGTTCTCACACCTTGGGCAGATCAAACTCGACATTGAAAAGCGTGATATTGCAGAACAGCAGTATGAGTTGAGGTTGATTCAAATGCAATGGTCTGAATCTCGCGAAGCAAACTCTGAAATAGCGCTAGGCGATATCGAACAAGAGAGCATAGATCAAGATGTTTAATTGATTTTTGTTTACCCTTTAATCGTGTATTCCATGACCTATTCAGATCCCGCCTCAACGCTCACACCTCCCATTGCCCCAAGGCAGCCTCACGTTCACAGCCTGCATGGCGATGAACGGGTAGACGATTATTTCTGGTTGCGCGATCGCGATACTCCTGAAGTGATTGCCTATCTCGAAGCTGAGAATGCTTACACAGAGGCAATGATGCAGCCCACTCAGGCGCTGCAAGAGACGTTGTACCACGAGATGCTATCGCGCATTCAGGAAGATGACTTATCGGTTCCTTATCGTCGAGACGAATTCTATTACTACACGCGCACCGAAACTGGGAAAGCCTACCCAATTCACTGCCGCAAACAAGGTTCGCTCGATGCACCTGAAGAAGTATTGCTTGACCAAAATCAACTCGCTGAGGGAGCCGACTATTTTAGTCTAGGGGTGTTTGCAGTCAGCCCAAATCATCAAATTTTGGCGTATGCGATCGATACCACAGGCGCAGAACGCTATACCTTGTTTTTTCTCGATTTAGCAACTCGTCAGCTATATCCAGAAAGCATTCCCGATAGCTACGTTTCGTTTGCTTGGGGCAACGACAATCAAACGGTATTCTATACGCAGATAGACGCCGCTCAGCGTCCGTACAAGCTGTTTCGGCATTCGCTGGGTCAGCCTGTTAGTGATGATCCGCTAGTCTTTCATGAACCCGATGAGGCTTATTTTCTAGGCATCGACAAGACTCGGAGTGAGGCCTATTTGCTGCTGAACTTGGGCAGTAAGATCACCTCTGAAGTGCATTATTTAGATGCCAATACGCCGCTGGGGGAGTTTCAGGTGATTCGCCCCCGGACGACGGGCATTGAATATGAGGTTGAGCATCACACCGATGCTTTTTACATCGTTACCAATGAAGAGGCGCTCAACTTCAAACTGATGAAAGCGCCTGTTGCGAATCCTCGCCGCGAGAACTGGCAAACGGTGATCGAGCATCACGAGAATGTGTTTTTGATGGGCGTGAGTGCGTTTGTTGATCATTTGGTGATTTATGACCGCGAAGCTGGATTACCCAAGGTGCGCGTTCGCAAGCTTTCCACAGGTGAAGAACACACGGTTTCTTTTCCAGAAGCAACCTATGAGGTGTCAGAATCGGTGAATCCAGAGTTCAACACTCACATGCTGCGGTTTGGCTACACGTCGCTGGTCACGCCCTTCTCAATTTTTGACTACGATCTCGATACGCGATCGCGGGAGTTAAAGAAAGAAACGCCTGTGCTAGGCGGATACGATCGCGCTCACTATCACAGCGAACGGCTCCAAGCCACTGCACCCGATGGCACTGCCGTTCCTCTATCCCTTGTTTACAAAGTTGGCGTTGAGCGGACTGGAAAAAATCCCGCATTGCTGACGGGTTACGGTTCGTATGGCTTCAGCTACCCAGATTCATTTTCGGCAATGCGCCTATCGCTGCTTGATCGCGGGGTGGTGTTAGCGATCGCGCATGTGAGAGGCGGGTCAGAACTCGGACGCAAGTGGTACGAAGACGGCAAATTTTTACACAAGCAGAACACGTTTGGTGACTTTATTGCCTGTGCTGAGACGCTGATTCAGCAGGGCTGGACGGATTCGGAACATTTAGCGATTTCGGGCGGGAGTGCAGGTGGATTGTTGGTTGGGGCTGTGATCAATCAACGCCCGGAGTTGTTTCGAGCCGCGATCGCGCAAGTGCCGTTTGTGGATGTGGTGACAACCATTTTAGATACGTCACTACCACTCTCGGCGACCGAGTGGGAAGAATGGGGCAACCCAAACGACAAGCAGTTTTACGACTACATGAAGGCGTACTCTCCCTACGATAATGTCACGGCGCAAGCCTATCCTGCTCTGCTCGTCACGGCAGGGTTAAACGATCCCCGCGTGTCTTACTGGGAGCCTGCAAAATGGACAGCCAAACTGCGATCTGTGCAACGTGATTCAGAGAAAAACACAGCTAACCCCGTCTTGCTCCTCAAAACAAATATGGGAGCCGGACATGGAGGTGCGTCGGGGCGGTACGATCGCCTTAAAGAAGTTGCTTTTGAATATGCCTTCTTATTGCATCAGTGGGACATGACAAATTAGGCAGGACTTACGCAAAGCAAGTCGTTACAGATGATTTTGCCTTTATAGGTCATTACCAACAACATTCCTGTCGCGACGAATCGGATTCCTGTCGTGACAAATAACGTTTCTGTCGTAGTGAATCGGGTTCATGTCATGACAAATATCGTTTCTGTCGTGACCAACATCGTTTTTGTCGTTACTAACATCGTTTCTGTCGTTACTAACATTGTTTCTGTCGTGACCAACATCGTTTCTGTCGTAACGAATGGGGTTCGTGTTTTTAAGTTCAGGTTCAGCGTCGTGACGAGACCTAGTGCGTAAGCCCTGTTAAACTTCTTGCAAACGTCTTCTGCCCTCAATCATCCATCGCTGCACCTTGGCGCATCCGGCTCAAAAAAGTGCGGAGGCGATCGCTCTGCGGATTTCGCAAGACTTCACGGGCGATGCCTGCTTCGGCAACACAGCCTTGATCGAGAAACATGACTCGATGCGCCACTTCACGAGCAAACTGAATTTCGTGAGTGACAACCACCATCGTCATTCCGTTTTCAGCTAAGTTTTGCATCACCTCCAGCACTTCGCCAACCAGTTCCGGATCGAGGGCGCTCGTGGGTTCGTCAAACAGCATCACCTTGGGTTCCATGCAGAGACTGCGCGCGATCGCAACCCGCTGTCTCTGTCCGCCCGAAAGCTGCTCTGGATACACTTCGGCTTTGTCCGCCAAACCGACTTGGTTGAGATAAAACCGCGCTCGTTCCTGGCTTTGCGATCGCGACTGACCCAACACTTGCTGAGGAGCCAACGTCAGATTATTCAACACGGTGAGATGAGGGAACAGATTAAATTGCTGAAACACCATGCCGACTTGCGATCGCAACTGGCGCAGTTGTTTAGAGCTAAGGTGGACGTGAGAAAGATTCAGATCGTTGATGATAATTTCGCCGCGATCAATCGTCTCTAGTCGATTGAGACAGCGCAGCAGCGTACTTTTACCGCACCCAGAAGAACCAATCACCGCCAACACTTCACCGCGATCAACATAGCCACTAATCCCCCGCAGGACTTTCAGGGAACCAAAGTTTTTCTCAACTTGCTCAAATACGATCGCGCGTGAGGGATTCATAATCACGTTAAGGATATAGAACGTCAGACGTTGCGATCAGGGAGAATAGATCATCCTCAGGCAAATACTTCCTGCTTTACCTCCCCACTAGTAGAGATTTCACTCATGGTTCAGTTTCGGGCAAAAAGAGTTCTGCGATCGCTGCTGCTTGGTTTGGTCTGCTTTCTCCTGATCTCTAGTGCAGTCAAATCCCAGGATAAACCTGTTTTAACGGTTGCGGTAGAGCCTGTTTTTCCACCGTTTGAATTCAAAGCCCCCAACGGCGATTTTCAAGGCTTTGATGTGGATCTAATCCGAGCAGTGGGGCAAGCGGGCGGGTTTGGCGTCACGTTTCAAAGTATCCCGTTTGATGGCATCATTCCCGCTTTGCAAGCCGGAACCGCAGACGCCGCCGTCGCCGCGATGACCATCACCCAAGCGAGATCGCAAGCCGTTGCGTTTTCACAACCTTACTTTAAAGCGGGACTCGCGATCGCCGTTCGCGACGGAACGACCGGAATTACCAAGCTCGATGATCTGAAAGGCAAAGCGATCGCGGTGCAAATCGGCACAACCGGGGCAAAAACTGCGAGTGCAGTTGCTGGGGCCAAAATTCGCACGTTTGATGCTGCTGTCTTAGCCCTCCAGGAACTAAAAAATGGCAACGTGGATGCTGTTGTCAACGATTCGCCTGTAACCCTATATGCGATTAAAACAGGCAATCTCCAAGGCATCAGAATTGTAGGTCAACTGCTGACTGAAGAGTTTTATGGCATTCCGCTGCCGCTCAACTCACCGAACTTGCAGCGTGTGAATGAAGGACTCAAAACCATTCTGCAAAATGGGACTTACGCCCAGATCTATCAGAAATGGTTTAACGCTCAGCCTCCTCAATTGCCAGAATCCGCGTTTGGAACCGCTCAAACTGCTCAACAGACGCCGACACTCGGCTCGGTCAGTGTGATTCTCAACGCTCTGCCCACCCTGCTGAAAGGCGCACTGATTACGCTACAGCTTGCTGCCGTCTCAGTGTTCTTTGGATTGATCGGCGGTTCGCTGATTGGCATTGCTCGCTTATCTACCCTAACACCCGTCCGGTGGGCAGCGAGAGCCTACATCGACTTCTTTCGAGGCACGCCGCTTCTCGTACAGATTTTCATGATTTATTTTGGCTTTCCAGCGCTATTGCAAGCGGTGGGCTTGAACTTCACGTTTAATCGGTTTGCCGCCGCGATCGTTGCCCTGAGCTTCAATAGTGCTGCCTACATTGCAGAGATTGTGCGAGCAGGCATTCAGTCGATCGAGGTCGGACAATCTGAAGCGGCTCAATCCTTGGGATTAGACTCGGTGCAAACTCTCCGGCACGTTATTTTCCCGCAAGCGCTTCGACGAATGTTGCCGCCGCTTGGCAACGAGTTCATCACACTGCTGAAAGACACCAGTTTAGTTGCCGTCATTGGGTTTGAAGAACTGTTTCGAGAGGGACAACTGATTGTTGCCGAGAACTATCGCCCTTTTGAACTCTATGCATCGGTGGCACTGGTCTATCTAGCATTGACGCTGCTTTCCTCGCAGGGGTTCAGCTATTTAGAACGGGTCATGAATCCAGTCAAGCGTTCCTCTAGCAGAACCCAGAGAGGATCTTTGTAGAGCGAATTGCCACGAGCGGAGCGCTAACCGAGTGATGTTCGATGACAGAATTTCTTCTTGGTCAACGGGCTGTGTACCATGATGTGTGTACCATGATGAGTTAGGCAACTTCACCTAGCAGGAACCACCAGCATGACCGCCGTTACTCCTAACTCGCCCTCCACCACGCCTGCATTCTGCGAAGGCATTCAATATTTCAGCGACAGCGTTCCTGGGTTCGAGACGTATGGCAAGACCAGCGCGATCGCAGAAGGCAAACGCGCGATCGCAGATCCGAGCGATTCTACTGCCGCTTATCAAACGCTGCTGACGGCTGATGCGCTGCGCTACCTCGTGGTGCAAATGACCGCCAGCAAAGCCTCTGGACACCCCGGCGGATTTGCCAGCCAAGCCGAAGCGTATGCGGCGTTTGTGATGCTGGGGCATAAAAATATCCTCACCGAAGTCGGCCACCACGCCCCCGGATTCTATTGCGCCATGTTTTTGGATCGCTCACTTGAAGATATGGGCATCGAAACCGTACAGCAATTGCGCGATCGCTTCCGCGAAAAGCACGGGCTGCTCGGACACCTTTCCGGGTTTGTTCCGGGCATTCTCTCCCCTGCTGGGCCGTTAGGACAGGGACAACACTTTGCGATGTCCGCTGCATTCTTACATCGCGATACGTTGTTTCCGTTTACCATCGGTGATGGCGGCTTGGGCGAACCGTACATCATGAGTTCGATGGCGCACTTCAACACGGCGTTTCCGGAAGTCACGAACTTTTTGCCCATCCTAGTTTGGAACGGCTATTCACAAGAGCATCACAGCATGGTGTCGCTCAAATCCAATGAAGAGATGGTTGCCTATTGGAAGGGCAATGGATTTGAAAACGTGGTGTTAGTCGATGCCAAGGAGTTCGACGATCAAAATCAGCCTGGAGCGTATGCCGATAGCACCCTCTTCCCGCTAGAACAACGCATCAATTTCGCCAAAGCCGTCGTCACAGCAGCCGATGCAGCAGCAAAATTCGCTCTAGGTGGAACGCTGACGGTCTTCATTATCAAGCAACTCAAAGGAGCAGGTGTGCATGCGCGAGGCTCAAAGTCTCACAATTTGTACGCGCATCACAAGTTAGACCATGCTGACATTGTGGCAGCGCTGCAAAACCTATCGCTCACTCCAGAAGCGTGGGCGTTGGTGCGATCGAACTGTGAACGGGCGGGCGGTGGCCCGGCAAGTAAAACCGTTGTGACCGAATCGGTGCTACCGTTGCCAGAATTAGGTCAGTTGCCGATGGAAGAATATGAGGTGGGCGGTGACGCCAAGGTTTCGACCACCGCAATGGGGCAATTAGTCGGACATGTAGGAATGCACGATCGCAACTTCCTCGTGACCAATGCCGACGGCAACGAAGCCTCTGGAATCGCCAATATCAACCAAGCGCTCAAAATCATCCACCCCACCGAAGACGCGCTCTACTTCCAGTCCCCTAAGGGTCAGGTGTATGAGCCGCTTAGTGAGGATGCGTGTGCCGGACTTGCTGCCGGGCTTGCCCTCATGGGGTCTCGGACGCTGTGGTGTTCTTACGAATCGTTCGCCATCAATGGTTTACCCATTTGGCAAACCGTTACCCAAGCGATGGCAGAACTGCGTCGCCCCACTCCCTCAACCATTACGCTGTTTACCGCAGGCGCGTTAGAACAAGGGCGTAACGGCTGGACGCATCAACGCCCTGAAATCGAAGCCTACTTTGCCGCTATGATGCGGAACGGCAACGTCTTTCCGCTTTTTCCGCCCGATGCCAATAGCATTCAAGCCTGCTACGAGTGGGCACTAACGACAAAAAATAAGGGCATTGTGATTACCTCTAGTAAGTCGCCGTTGCCGATTCGGACGACGTTTGAACAGACCAGACAAGCCTTGAGAGAGGGCGCGATCGTGCTGCAAGAATTAGCAGGTTCGCTGCCTCAGACGATTGTACTGGCGGTCATTGGAGATATGATCCTCTCCTCAGTTTTTGAGGCGGCCTCTACTCTGCAAGGGCAAGGCTATTCTGTGCGCGTCGTCTCCGTTGTAAACCCGCGTCGGCTCTATCGAACTCACGATGTTGCCTGGGAAATCTGCTCTGAGCCAGACGGTGAGTTCACCGATGATGCGACCTTTGAGCGGTTGTTTAGCGGCGATGTGCTCATTGGCATTGCTGGAGGCGTGAGCGGAATGCTGGAGCCAATTATGCTGCGAAGCACGGCAAAGCGAGATACCTTTGCCTGGAAGCGGGGAGAAACAACCGCCACTCCGAGCGAGCTGCTGGCTCTCAACGGGATTACGGCAGATGCGATCGCACAACGGGCCGTTCAACTCGCACAATAACATTCAATTAAGAAAGTTCAATCCAGCCAGATTTGCGAAAATCGCTCTTCTGGCTGGATGGCTGTCAGCGAAACGTCTACGATCAAAATTGAGTATCGTTGTGAAGGCTTTATTAGTCGTCTAAAAACTTCTAATAAAGCAAACTAAAGCATCAAAAATGGCTGTACATACGTCAGAATACAGAGAGTAGACTCTATATTGGGCGACTTCACCGAATGGCAGCATCAGACGATCGTAAAAAACGCATCATGGAGCATCTTGGTCGTAGCACCAACGATTTCTCACAAGCGACTCCGGTTCGCTCTCCTGAGCGCAAACAGCGCATTCTAGATCACATTAAGCGAACCACGGGGCAGGTCTAATTGCGATTTGCGTAAGGCATCACTCGTAGAAATCACGGTTGATGGCAAGCGCAATCCTTTGGAGTTTGCACCTTGCGCTAAGGCAGTCCATAAAAAAGCAGGGAAAGAACGTCTTTCCCTGCTTTTTCAATTGAAAGGCTTGTGTTCTCTGACTAAATTGGAGAACTAATTAGAGAGAACTACTTGCCGCCTGCCATTTGAGCCGCAACTTCTGCGGCAAAATCAGACTCTTCCTTCTCGATGCCTTCACCCAATACAAACCGAACAAAGCGACGAATCCGAATGTTTTCACCTAGCTGAGCGACGTGCTGCTTCACCAACTCATCAACCGTGATATTCGGGTCTTTGATGTACTGCTGATCAATCAAGCTCATTTGCTTGAGGCGCTTATCGATCCGACCTTGAACGATCTTTTCTTTGACATTATCCGGTTTGCCTGCCAAATCGTCCTTGCCCATCTCGATTGCTTTCTCTTTCTCAGCAATCTCTGACGGGATATCTTCAATTCTGACGTACTCAACCTCAGTACTCGCCGCGATCTGCATCGCAATGCTGCGGACTAATTCTTGAAACGCCTCGTTGCGAGCTACAAAGTCGGTTTGACAGTTAACTTCTACCAGAACTCCAATTCGTCCACCAATGTGAATGTAGCTACCAACTAGTCCCTCTGCGACAGTCTTACCTGCTTTCTTGTCTGCCGAGGCAATGCCTTTTTTACGCAGCCAATCGACTGACTTCTGCATGTCCCCACCGTTTTCAGCGAGGGCTTTTTTGCAGTCCATCATGCCTGCGCCAGTTTTATCGCGCAGTTGCTTTACGTCCTTTGCTGAAATTTCTGCCATATTACTTTTCCAGTGCTTTCAATTGCTAGTTGCTTGGAGTAGCTAAAACAGACACCGCTCTAGCTACTCCCCTCAAGTCCTTAGGCGGTTGCTTCTTCGCTTGCAGGTTCCGCTTCGGTTTCATCGTAGTCGTACTCGTCTTCAGCGCCTTCGTAATCTTCGTAGTCATCCTCTGCTTCGAGTTGACCATGACGACCTTCGTAAATGGCATCTGCCAACCGACCAACAATCAGCTTAATTGAGCGGATTGCATCATCATTAGCAGGGATGGGAATATCTACAACATCAGGGTCACAATTGGTGTCAAGCAACGCCACGATCGGAATGTTTAGCTTGAGACATTCTTGAACCGCATTATATTCCCGGCGCTGGTCAACCATGATGATCACGTCGGGGATTTTGCGCATTAGTTTAATACCGCCCAGATATTTCTGAAGCTTCTCTAACTCACGCCGTAAGACTGCCGCTTCTTTTTTAGGCAATAGGTCTAATCCACCTGTTTCTTCGCGGCGCTCTAAGTCCTTGAGGCGATCAACGCGGGTTTTGATCGTTGTCCAGTTGGTCAGCATTCCACCGAGCCAACGCTGGTTCACGTAGTATGCGCCACAACGGGAGGCTTCTTGAGCAATGATGCCTGCCGCTTGCCGTTTGGTTCCAATAAATAGAAACTTTTTCCCTTGTTCGGATGCGGTACGCACATAGTTGTAGGCATTGTCCATTAACTGAGCGGTTTGCACCAAGTCAATGATGTGAACGCCATTGCGGGCGGTAAAGATGTAGGGATTCATCTTGGGGTTCCATCTCCGGGTCTGATGCCCAAAGTGAACGCCTGACTCAAGCAATTGAGCTAATGAAACAACTGGCATTGTGTATTTCCTTATTCGGGTTCATCCTCAATCCAGAAGCAGTTTAGAAAGTAAGGATAAGAGGGTTAGGGGATCAAATCCGTGCCGCCCACTGACCACTGGCTACCATCCAACCACCCGAAATCCTGGATGTGTGAATTTGACAACTTCTCTAAGGTAACACAAGACCTTTATCCTTGAGTTATCCAATCTGTTAGAGAAGACGCCTTGAGACCATCCGAAACACGCTCTAATTCTAAACAAGCCCGACGACATCCTTGGCAAAAGATGAGGTATTGGCGGGCTGTGAACTTGGTGGCAATGCCGATCGCACTCCTTTTGTTGCTCAGTCGTCACGTATCCGCTGTTTCAAGTCCGATCAGTTCTCGTCCGCTGCCAATCGGATTAGCCGCCGCAATTCCTTCAGAGTTACGCCTGGTACTAGTGGTGATGCTTGGCATCATGCTCACAGGCTTTTTTGTGATGCGATTTTCTAAGGAAAGCGTGAGGCGGTTACCCTTCTCATCCTTGGTTATTTTATTGGTGATTCACATTCTGTTTGGCTGGTTGCTGAGCGTTTACAGCGCATTCTGGTGGATTTGGCTTGGAGCCATCGTGGGGTGCGGAGCGATCGCGACCGTGCTATCGATCGATTTAGGAATGCTTGGGCTGCGAGTGTTGATTTTGGCAGGCGTTACCGCGATTGTAAGTCTGGTTGCCGACGCATCGGTAAGGCAAACTGCAACGCCGATTGCGTTGGGCTTAGCAATTGCTGGGTGTTGGTTATGGGCAGTTGGCGGCGCAAGATTTCGGATGGAGTCAAATGGGGTGGAGCGATCGCAGGTCGGTTGGACAATTATATTTGTGTGTTGGGAGGGCCTATGGTTGGGGTGGCTACTGAACACAGTTCTTGAGTCAAATTGGAACTTGATCAATCAGGTTTTGACCTTATTAAGTTTAAGTCCGTGAACTCAAAAGACGGCGTATTCAGATCTCCTAGTTTTTGATACGGTATTTCTTACGTCCACTTACCTTATCAGCCTTCCTCGATCGCTTAGATAGGTTCAGACCACCGCTCGATAAACGTCACGAGGACTTTAGTGGAACCGTTGGATCTAGATTGTGGCTTGCTCCATTCGTACACTTTGACATAAACTCCTGACACAACTGCTCAACCTTAAGGTGCTTGTAGAGCGCTTCCTTCTTTAGTTTCAATTTCCCTAGCCTGAACAGCACTTACTCAGACCTTTCCAAAGTTTTTAATTCCTCTACTGGAAGAAGTAACTGAGGCTCTAGATTAGAAGGCTTTGCATCGAATGCTGAATGAGCGCGTTTTAGCTTGATATCGACCCTTGCCTCTACCGCCGCAGAAGGTATGATCGCCTGCCGCTTTTTGAAAGGCACAAATGGGAGTCGCGGCTGAGCCAAAGCCTGCGATCGCTGCATTGCAACCTCAGACGGAAGGACTGGTTGGTTTCGAGGCGGCAATTTAGGTTCTACAGGAGTCTTGAGTTGCCAATCCCGATCTTCGCGATCCGCTTGAATCTGCTGCACCAATACCGCATATTTTTGCTTTGCCCAGTAGTCACTCTTGATCTGCTGTAACTGATGTGCCGTTTGAAACGCTTGCCCCCACTGCCTCTCTTCCATCTGACGGGTAGCTTGTTGGGTAATCGTTGCTGCTGTTTCGTCTGTCGCCTTCCAATAGGCTATGCGATCGCGAGCTTGAGTGTAAATGGACGAACGTTCAGTGATTAGTTGCGTGATCCGAATCGCTTCCCTTAAATCTCCCGCTTGAAATTCGGCTTCTCCTAACGCAAGTAGCTGTTCATGCCAAGACTCCACCAACTCCTGTCCGACACTGTGTAACGGCTCCTCAGGCGAAATGTCTCCTACCTGTTGAATGGCTGCTGCTAACCCTGAAGGTGACTGTTGATTTGCCTTGTGTTGGGCGCAGTGCAATCGCGCTGTCAGAGATGAGTGCTCATCGACTGTTTCACAATGAAAGCTTGGTAGCGTCGTTAGGACTTTAACGGCCATTAACGCACTCCCCCAAAGTACTGCAATTAGTCCCGCCAGCAGGAGCCATGCCCGATTCCGCTTCATGTTCCGTACTTCCAGTGTTTTACAAAATTCAAAATTGAAGGTTTGAGGGAAGATGCGGTTTGCAACATACGTTAGGCGCGACAAACTTAGAGTGCCCGCTTACCTGGGAGGCTGCGATGAGCGTCACTTTAAAAGGAACCGTAGTGGGGCAAGACGAATTGGCGCGAAAATTAGATTGGCAGCAGATGCTGTAGCAGGTCAATGCAATGGGCGGACAACCTGCTATGCTTCGACCTCACTCAAATGACCTTACTCAAACAATTTTTCGCGGTTCTGAGGGCACGGCACTTTGTACTAATTGCGCTTTAACAGGAACTTCAATCCAAAATTCAGTGCCTTCCCCAGCTTTAGAATCACATTTGAAGACGCCACCATGTTTTTCAACCACAATTTCATGACTGATTGAAAGTCCCATACCCGTTCCTCTACCAATTGGTTTTGTTGTGAAGAAGGGTTCAAAAATTTGCGCTTTTACCTCCAGTGGAATGCCTAATCCATTATCTTTAATGCGGATGACAACACGGTCTTCGTTCAGACATTCTGTGCTAATCCAGATGATCGGGGCGCGATCGAGACCTTCTTTGATTGCGTCTTCTAACGCATCGATCGCATTACTGAGAACATTCATAAACACTTGATTCAGCTGGCTGGCATAGCATTCGACCAACGGTAAATTGCCGTACTGCTTCTCTAGCTTAATGCCGCAATAATCGCCATCTGCTTTGAGCCGATGTTTTAGAATCAGTAGCGTACTATCAATGCCTTCGTGAATGTCAACAGGTCTGACCTCCGATTGGTCGAGGCGCGAGAAATTTCGCAGCGACAGCACAATCTGACGAATACGATCGGTTCCGATCTCCATTGAAGCAACAGTTTTAGGCAAATCTTCAACCAAAAACTCTAAATCAATCTCTTCAACATGTTCTAAAACGTCAGACGCCGGATTTGAGTAGCAAGCTTGATAGGTTTGAATCAAAGCGAGTAAGTCATCAACATAGCGTTTGACGTGATTGAGATTGCCAGCAATAAAATTAACAGGATTATTAATTTCGTGGGCAACACCGGCTACAAGCTGACCCAAACTAGACATTTTCTCAGTTTGAATCAGTTGACCCTGAGTTTTCTTTAACGTTTGAAGCGTGAGGGCTAACTGCTCAGCTTGAAGTTGAGTCTTCGCTAATAAATCAGCCTGCTCTAACCCAATTCCAAGTTGGCTGGCAACTTGAGTGACAAACTGAATTTCACTCGGTTGCCATTGACGTGGCTTGTCACATTGATGAACGCAGAGTAGCCCCCACAATTCACCCCCTTTAATAAATGGTGCAACAATATTCGCTTTAATGGAGAATTGATCGAGAACAGCAACGTGGCAGTCTTGGAGTCCTGAATTGTGAATATCCGCGATCGCGCTCACTCGCCCCTGTTGATAGCGAGATGCATAGTGTTTACTAAAACAGTGATCTTGAATTGTATTTAATAATGCAGCAGGAAACTCAGGTAAAACGTCTTCAGCAACAACTTCTCCAATGTCAAAGTCAGATTCTGCATCAAAACAATAAACGACTACGCGATCAGCATTAAGTGACTGACGCAACTCCTGGGTTACTGTGGCAAAGATTGTTTGAAAATCAAGCGACTTGCGAATTTTAGCGACGACTTCAAACAAAATTCGCTGCTGTTCGGTCGCTTGTTGCAGTTGAGCCGTCCGCTCCTCGACTTGAATCTCTAAACTAGAATTTAGGATTTGCAACTGCTGATGCGTTTCATACTGCTGAATCGCGGTCGCAAATTGTTGTCCTAAGGCTTGGGCTAACTCCAACTCACTGGATGTCCATTCGGCGGACTGTCCGCGTTTTGTTTCTTTCCACACATCAAAGGACTGGCGTGGCAACATCTGTCGTTCGTCTGTCGAAACCTGTCCTGCCCACAAGATTTCTGCTTCTACTTCATCTCGAAACACACTCAAGTAGCCCAGCAACCGGCGGCGATATCGCAAGGGAACCATTAACAGCCCGCGAATTTTAGTAGGGCGAAACGCAGGTTGTAAATTTCGTAAACTAGGCTCTTTATATAAATCAGCGATCGCCCAAACCGAATCCTTTGTCCCCTTAAAATACTCTTGCCATACACTATATTGTTCCATCAACGCATAGGGCGCATTTTCTGATGTAATAGGCTGCACCCCGGTTTGATAAAGTCTCAAGTAGCGGCTAGGCGACTGGGTGACATTGATCTCATTTGCTTCAAACGCATCCGCATGTAACCACAAGCGCCCTCCCGAACCACCAAACGCTGAAACGGCTGTCTCTAGAGCCGCTTGCGGTTCAATCGTAGCGAAAGAATGAAGCAATTGACTAATGTGATTAATCGTCGCTTCTCGGTGAGCTTGCTCACGGGCTTGAGTGGTTAGCATCGACTGCGCGATCGCAACCGAAAGCAAATCAACCACCTGCTGTACAGTTTGTACGTCCGACTCCAAAATTTCTCTTGGTTCCGCATGATGAGAGACGAGCAGGCCCCACAAATAATCGTGATGCAGAATCGGAACGACAAGAGATGACTTCACTCCCATTGTCGTTAAGTACTCAACATGACATGAATCAACAGCACGGTAGCGAACCTGCTCGTAATTCACCTCATCACCAGCTTCACATTCAAGGCTTTGACCAATCCTTTGATTAGCAACATCTACGATTGAGCGTGCCCGCGCCTTGATGAAAAGCTCCCGCGCCGATAGCGGAATATCATCGGCAGGAAAATGTAGCCCCAGCAGTGATGGTAAGCGCCCCGATCGCAACCATTCGGCAGAAACTTGACCAGTTCCGTCAGGATGAAACCGATAAATTTTCACTCGATCAGTACTTAGAAAAACTCCGATCTCGGCCACTGCTGCATCTAAAATGCTGCTAAGTTCGTCAGAGCGGCGCAAGCGATCGGTGATTCGACTTAGCAAGGCATCAGCGCTAGTCGGAGCGCTTGCAACTTCCTCGTACTCCAGGCTCATTGAATTATTTCCCACGCATACAAACGGTGAAAGACGGCGGCGAGCGTTTAGCTAATGTCTTTAGTTTGAGTATGGGCAGGATCAGAAAAAAATTCACAAGTAGATTTAAAGAAGATTATCTGGTGCTTTGCCAGAAGGTGTCTTACGATCTCGGGGACGAAAATCTGAGCAATCTGCTGCGTCTTTAGTCAGCGCAAGATGAGGACTAACCGCGCACTTCACATAGGGATTGTTGTGAAAAAAACTACACTTTTTGCAGGGAAGCTGAGCCGTTGACGGCAAAGAATTCCGTTTTCTATGATTCAGCTTCCATGTATCAGAAATCACACAAACTAGCGTTGCCCAGATGGCCACAAATCCGATGGGAACCAACAGAAGGGCTGCATCATAGGTAACTGCATTTGAAGGTGAATCAGAAATCTCTGAAGGCGTATCTCCTACAGAGGTTTGGGCATACAGCACATGGGATGCGAGCGGCAAGAAGTTTGACTCAGAAGACTGCATGAGACATCTCAACTAAAAGGACAATAGACGCAGTGGCTTCTGCCTCACAGGGAAACACACTGAAGGCTCTGTGTAGGTTCTGTGTGGGCCGATTGATCTTTAGTTTTAGCGATCGCACAGTCAGATTATCTCTGTCAGGGGAGTTGGCTTCCTGATTATCTGGGTATATCTACAGAGGGAATCGAGTTGCCTCGAAACGTGCGTTCTATTTGTTGTAACGGATGTGGATACGATTAATGATCGGTAGCATGGGTCAGAGCTAAATCACAACGAACTTGAAGAATGTTGAAAAAACACAGTTGGAGAGTTCTAATGGCGAGTTTAGCTGACGTTGATGTCGGTGAAACCAATGTCAATTCGACCGTTAAGATCAGTGAAACCGTTCCGTCAAACGTTCAGTCAAAACAGATGTGGAGGATGAATTATGCTTAAACGTGCTCTGATTGGGGGTTGCGTCATGGCGCTTGGACTAGTGGGCACGCTGCCCGCCAGCGCTCAAAAGGCTCCTGCCCCTGCTCCTCAGACCGCTCCTGCTACGTCTGTCAGTTCAGCAGATATGCAGAAATTTGCAAACGCGGTGAAGGAAATTTTAACGATTAGCAAAGCGTCAGAAACGGCAGCAGGGCAAGCCATTCGAGGAGAAGGTTTGACCGAACAACGCTTTGATGAGATCTACAAGTCTCAAAATGAGCCAAAGCAGAAGCCAACAACGGCAGTCCAGCCGAAAGAACGCCAAAGCTACGATCGCGCGATCGCGAAATTAGTTAAGATCCAGCAGGACAACGAAACTCAAGCATCGAAAGCGGTTCAGGGTCAAGGCTTGGATCCTCAGAAGTTCGGTCAGATTTTTCAAGCTGTCAGAAATGATCCGAAGTTGCGCCAACAAGTTCAACAGATGATTCAGAGTAAATAGAGCAGATTTGACCTAATTGGGTTGTGGGGTGAGCATTTTGTTCACCCCTTTGTTTTTCCTATGTCTACAAAGTTACGTTTAAAGAGTTTTATCGATAGAGCTTTCTTGCGACGGCTCTCACTCAGGTACATCAAAACTATGTACCATTAACGCCCTCTAGAAAGATATTTCTCTAAAAACGGTAGAATTCCCTCCGCTAACTGTTCTGGATACTCCTCGTGTAAGCCTAGCGAACCAGGCATTCTGTGAACTTGCACGCTAGAAAAATGCGCCAAAATTTCTACTTCCTGACGAGATTTCGGCGGCATGTCTTCCCCAACTACCATCATGACGGGCACTAGAAGAGGCTGAAACCAGTTAAACCAATCTTCTCGCTTTTTCACTAGATCCAATCCTCCAGTTACAAAAGCAGCTGGGCCAAATCGCGCTCCATTGGCTTGAGTGACCTGCCACTTACGCTCCATAAAATCCGGAGTCAGGTTCTTTTCCTCAACAAAAACGTGGCGGCGATACATTGATTTGAGAAAGTCAGGTTTGGTCGTGAGGGAGTACAAGAATTGACCCAAGATGGGCACATTGATCAACCGTTGCACCAAGCGATATGCCCAACGGCGATTTCCCATCATTTTGTTCATCATGGTAGGCAAAGGTCCGCGCCAAGTTGGAGAGACAAGCACGACCCATTTCCAGGGAATCGGTTGCCGCTGTGCTAGTTGCATAACATAGCCAGCAGCATGTCCAGCCGCAATGACCACGACTGGCTCTTGAAATATAGTTCTTACAAAATCTCGTAGACAAGCTTCTAGTACGGCTGGAGTATACGCGATCGCAGGACGAGACGATTCTCCAAATCCTATCCAATCGAGCACAAAAACTTGATATTTGTGAGTCAACTGCTCCGCTAAGCCTCTCATTTCAAGTCGGCTAGATACTGTACTCAAGGATGGCAGCAGCAGAATGGGCTTTCCTTCGCCCAACACCTCATAAACTGTTGTGACTGGCTTTCCTTTCCAACTCCAGTGGTGTTCGCGAATGCTGCCGCCAATACTAAATGGAGAGAATTCGGTGGCAGAAGTATTGCTCATGGATCTATCCTCGTCGGCGAGTCACAACGTCGAAATCCTATTTTCCAACAAAAAGGGTAGCCTGCAGCATTTGGCTACAGACTACCCACCACGCACGGAGGTAAAAATGAGTAGAAAAGCTTATTCAGCCGCTTTGTTCTGGCGACGGCGACGCACTACTAAACCAGCTGTACCTAGACCTAGAAGAGACAGCGTAACGGAAGGCTCAGGAACCTTTTGACCCGTCAAATCTCTAAAGTTTTTCTCGCCAATGTCAACGACAAAGACGGCATCGTTAAAATCACGATCGGAGCGTTCGTTTTTGCCACCTGATGCACCTTTAGCACCATAGAGGTCTTCAAAGCCGATCAAAAGATAACGGTTGTCTATTGCATAGGCAACAGCATGCTGTAAACCATCAGCGTTCATTTTGGTCTGTGTGCCAAAAATATTGGCATTGGTGCCTCGGTTAGCACCGTCTGCTCGCAGGAAGAAATCTAGCTGAGAACCGCCCTTGATGTTCCCTACACTGACGCGATCGCCAAGCTTTAATTTCCCGTCGCTAGAACCCATAACGCAGCCTGAACCTGCGGCATTAGAACAAGAAATATCATTAAACAGCAGTCCAGAGCTGGTTGTCGCTCCGGTTGAAGAGAAGGCGAGCTGGTTGCGGTATCCCGCACCTTCATTGATGAAGCTTGCTGTCACGTTGTAGTCGTACTTCAGAAATAATTTAGTTGGATCAAGTAAGTACTGACCGCTATTGGGAATTTCGATACTCTCTTTTTGAACGTACTTTTGGTACGGCGCATCGTCAAAACCAGTCTGAGCTTTGCTAGAAATAGTAGGCTGTGTCCAGGAGCTATTCCAAGTAAAGGCAGACGCAGATGAAGTGTTAGAAAATGTACCAGCGATCGTGGCAGCAGCCATTACCAAACCGGTCAAAAGTTGCGTTTTCATGGACGGTAAAGATTTAAGGTGAAGTGCAGCCAACTCTATCAACAGCGCTCTTAGAGAAATTCCTCTCAATCAGTAGATCTGTAAAGCGCCGTGTAACTTCTAACACTTCTAACAGATTTTTCTACTCAACCGCCAGTGCTGAGAGCAGTCTTGCTCAACTCTTTATTACAAACGCCTCAAAATGCTGTATATACTGAATCTCAAATGCTTCTATTCCTCAGTCTTGTGGAGGAGAAGAGCCTCTAACCTAAGTAACATTACTGAAAAATTGGCTTAGTTTTCCCGTATCTTTAAGTACGTTTGTTAAGATTTTGAATAAGTTACGAAGTAGATACTGATTTAACGATTAAGAAGTACATAGAAAACGCTGCTTTGCCAGAACGCAATACGAATTATTGATTAACGGCGCTCCCAAACACGAGAACTGCCGTAGAGCATCCTCCGCTTGACGACGAATTTTTTGACAAATTGAGGAGTATCGCCACGATGCCCTAACACGATTACAACATCGTCTTTTGTCAGAACCGTGGACTGAGGAGGGTGAGTCAGCGTTGTCCCATCGGTACGACGAATCGCGACGATAATAAATGTACCTTTGCTGCGGACTTCGATGTCTCCAATCGTAGCTCCGACCATAGGGGAGTTTGGCGCGATCGCGACTTCATCAACTTGAATATCTAGCTGTGCAAGTAATTCATTTAACGTCATTTGACCATCATCCTGATTAAAGAAGTCTAGGGTTGCAGGATGAGTAATCATATGCGCCATGCGCAGCCCACTAATTGTGGCGGGGAGTACAACTTGATCGGCTCCAGCTAATCGAAGTTTTTTCTCCGTAGACGGCAGTTCACCGCGAGCCAGAATCATCAGACTTGGATTGAGTTCACGGGCAGTGAGGGTGATGAATACATTGGTCGCATCATCCGGTAAAACGGTTGCTAATACTTTGGCGCGATTGATGCCCACGGCATACAGCACAGCTTCATCAGTGGCGTTTCCCAGTCGTACAAGATAGCCCATCTCTTCTGCTTTTTCGAGCCGTTCAGGGTTGGTGTCAATCACAATAAAGGAAATTTTGGACTCCATTAGTTGGCGTGACAAAATCTGACCCATGCGACCAAATCCACAGATGATGACGTGATTCCTTGAGGTCTCGATGGTACGTGTCATGCGTCTTGTTCCCAATACTTGATTAATTTCGCCCTCAGTAATCATTTGCACGAAGCCGCCTACAAGGTAGATGGTTGAAGATGTGCCTCCAATGATCACGAGCATGGTGAAGATTTTGAGCGCAGGTGTATCGATGGGGCGGACTTCACCGTAGCCAACGCCAAATGTAGTAATTACAACCATGTAGAGCGCATCTAGTAGTGACCAACCTGCAAGCCTATAGCCTGTAACGGCAATGATAACGGTGGCAATTAAGAAAAGTGCGCCCGTCAGAATGCGTTTGAGTGGTGCTTGCATAGTCGAGTTTCTAGAGCTTCGGAAGTCGCTCAGCCTATGATTTGAATGTCTCAGAACTTACGCAAATATGTAAGCTCTATTTATATAAAGTATAGTGATGTCTCAAGGAACTCTCGTATCTAAGAGAACTTCTTGAATCAGTCTATGCAGCAGTCGGTGCATAGAGTCCGTTTCTACTCGTACTGAATTCCAGACGTTCAGCATGACAAAACGGCGATTGGCTTTGTCAAGCTCCAGAGGATCGCTCGTTACCAACCTTCACGGTGATCGCGACAAGACAGAGCAGCGCCATTCTAGAAGCCTAAATCCGCTTTTGCGGCTTGGGCAGCTTGAAGGACTTTCTCATCGGGCAATTCTTCCCAGGCCGTATCGCCAATTTCAGCGTAGAACGTTTCGTCGTAAGGGCGAGTGCGGATGACCACGGGCATGGGAACTGCATGACCTAGAATTAGGGCTTGCTGTTTGGAGTCGAGTTTGGATAACACGGAGCGCAAACTCTGCCCGCCGGAAACGCCTGTAAAGATAGCTTCAATGTCTTTCTCATCGTTGAGCAGAGCAGTAATGCGAGTTCCGATTTGAGACATGACTTCATTATCGATCCCTGATGGGCGCTGGTCAACGACCAACAGAGTCACAAAGTACTTCCTCATTTCCCGTGCGATCGTACCAAAGATAGTTTGCCCTACAGTAGACGGATCGAGGAATCGATGGGCTTCTTCGATTGTGACTACCAATTGTCGCGGACGGTCTTTGATGTCTTTGGTTTGCAAAAAATACTCTGCTTTCCGCACGTAAGCTTGGTGAATTCGACGGGCAATAATATTTGTCGCCAGCATATACGACAGCATGTTTGACTGAGAACCAAACTCAATCACCACATGCTTTCCACTTTCGATGCACTCTAGAATCTGACTGACGTAATTGTGAGGACAACTGCTGCGAATATATTTGAGATCATCCAATCGATTCAGCTTGCGCTGCAATGCCATAATGGAAGACTTGCTGCCCATCTTCGTTTCACAAAATTCTTGAATCTCGCCGTTACTCATCGTCAGCAGACGATTGATCCACGATTTACCAAATTCGTTTCGTAGAATAACGGCGTTTTCTAAACTCGCTTCCGATAGATTTAGTTCGCCGCGCACCAGCATCAAATCTTCTACATCGATTTGGTCGTAGCTCACATACAGTTCTTGAGCATCTCGAACGCCTCTACGTTTTGTCGATTCCGGATCGAGGGTAAAAATTTGCACTTGTCCCGGAAACAATTGACGCAAGCCTTTGACTGTGCTGAACTGTTTGCCTTCGCGGGCGGCCTCCCAACCATATTCGGAGTGCATATCAAAAATGAGATTGACGGCGGCTTGTTTGCGAACAATGCCAGCGAGAAGCAAGCGTGTCAAAAAGGATTTTCCGGTTCCAGATTTACCAAAAACGCCGTTACTGCGTTCGACAAAGCGATCGAGGTCTAGACAAACCGGAACTTCCATATCAATCGGTTGCCCGATCGCAAAGTTGCGTCGGTGGGGGTCGTCTTCCCAGCCAAACACCGCGCGAAAGTCGCGTTCACTGGCGTCAAACACCTGACTAAAGTGGCTCGGAATCGTCTTAACGGGAAGCAATTCTATGGCTTCACCAGTGTTGGACTCGAACGATGCTAACTTTGAGGTCTTCTTCTTTCCATTTGTCGCTGGCTTTACCTCTGTTCCTTCTTGGGGCGTGAACATCAGCATTGGCGAAAGTTCGATCGTACCGTAGGTACCACTGCCTGCCAGTACTTCTTGTAAAAAGAAATTGGTCGGTTCGGGAGGATTTGCCAGAATGCGTTGACTTGCAGTGCCGAGCGATACGTCCGTCAACATGCAGAAGAAGCGCGATCGCACTCCCTGAACTACCAGAAACTTACCAACCCGCATTTCTTCGACGGACACATCAGGATGAAGCCGTACCTCCAGACCTTTGCTTAACGACCCTTGAATGACTGACCCTAATGGCTTATCCATAATCTAATGTGTAGTTTGGAATGGGTAATTATGAGGCGCTGTTTAGAAGGTACGTGTTGATCTTAAAACATGTTGGGTCAGATGTACTAAAAACCCTCAGTAAACCTGTTTCAATTCTGCTTTCTCCATTACAAACTATGCTATACGTGCTTTGTGAAGGGATACAGCCTTTTTCGATCTAGTCAGGTACAGTAGCAGCAATGCGTGAACCAGGC
>NZ_JCACKG010000060.1:0-22091 GCF_059505265.1 Myxacorys chilensis
TAGAACCTAGTCTCGGTGTAGATATTATTGAAGTCGATTTGTTTAGCATCTCTCAACGAATTGCAGCGGCTCCTGGAGAGTTTGGGTTTACCAACATTACTGATCCCTTGTTCCAGCAATCTAACCCAACGAATCCTGAAGGATACTTTTGGTGGGATCAGATTCATCCCACAACTCAGGTTCACAAACTCGTTGCCGATGCGTTTGAGACGGCAATTTCGCAATCCACTCCTGTCTCAAATGGACGCACAACTCAAGCTGCTCTAACTGATCGCTTAAATGCAAATTCCCCCCTAGTCGTGTCTACATCTATCAATCGATTCGCGGAGAGTGCCCTTCACGTCTAGTGTGGTGTTGCTTTAGATAGGGCGATCTCTTCGATGATTTACCCGCAAGGGGTCGCATCTAAAACTTAACCTTGGCTTTGGGCCTGAGGAGCTAACGTTTGCGCTCACCGGACACAGATGAGTTTTATAGCCTAACAATATCAAGCTTTGTTCTGGTGCAGCGCGATTATTGGGCTGTGAATTAGATTAAAGTCTGTATGCTCTAAAGGAAAAAGGAAGTTATTGCCGTAAATAACCATGCCCCTGTGATGGTAGCTGCAATCCATAGCCGAATCTTTCGCAAGGACACTCTACGTCTATGGGGAACCACCTCAGTCAGTCCAGACTTAATCAACGGTTCCTTGAGCTTTAACAGTTTAGTTTCAATGGCTGCATATATCTTCCAAATATTATCAATGATCATTTGCGCTCTATCAGTAAGAAAATACCAAATCCAAATAAGTATTATCGAAAAGGCTGCGATCACGGATGTTTTAAAGGGCTTGTCAAAAGCAAATGCGATACCTGAAAGAGAAAGTGGTATGAATATCGAACTTATTGACCAAATTTGATTGCTGAAATGTTTCCACTCATCGGCATACTTAATCAGTAAAGCTAAAAGTACCTCTTGGCTTGATTGTTCTAAAAGTTCCTCTAGTTTCTCTGCAGGTTTGCAGAACTCCTGATCGTCTCGTGTTGTATTTTTCATGGTTCTATCGTTCCATTGCTGCAAATCTACATTCACCATGACAACTTTAAAGAAGTTCACATTATAGACTTTTACTTAATCCGTTATCTTTTAGTAACTTGAAGCTAAAGCAAGTATTTTATACATAAACGACTTCAAGTCACTGGCTCACTGATTGCTTCGAGATACCCTGGCTTTGAATGTTTATCTACTTCCTGGTGATCTCCTTATTAAGAGGCAGAGCCGCACTACTTCTTTTTAGAGAGAAAGTTTCTGCATATCACTTCAGAACGCGTGAATAGGCAGATGGTTTCTGCATAATATGCTTATTTAGATGGATAGGTGAAAAATTTCGCCTATTTTCAAATTAAGTCTGGCTATCATCGCACAGGTTCTCTGCACCGGAAGTATTCGCCTCCACATTACCCGCACTTTGCTTACTGCACTTAATTTTTGATACGACCTCTCGCGGATAACTCGAAGAGATCGCCCTGTTGTCTTCGAGTTGCGCTTTGCGAATCGCATCCCCTCCACTAAAATAAGTAAGCCCGATCTAATTATTCATCAACAGCAATGGCAGAGACCCTATTTTTCAACGCCCTACGGGAAGCGATCGACGAAGAAATGGCAAAAGATCCCACCGTGCTAGTGATGGGAGAAGATGTCGGTCACTATGGCGGCTCCTACAAGGTGACGAAAGATCTGTACAAAAAATATGGGGATTTGCGGCTGCTCGATACGCCGATCGCAGAAAATAGCTTCACAGGAATGGCAGTCGGAGCCGCAATGACGGGATTACGCCCGATCATTGAAGGCATGAACATGGGCTTTCTGCTGTTAGCGTTTAATCAAATCGCCAATAATGCGGGAATGTTGCGCTATACCTCTGGCGGTAACTTCAGAATTCCGATGGTCATTCGAGGGCCGGGTGGGGTTGGCAGTCGGCTAGGAGCCGAGCATTCTCAGCGTCTAGAAGCCTATTTTCAAGCGGTTCCCGGTCTTAAGATTGTCGCGTGTTCGACCCCCCGCAATGCCAAAGGGTTGCTCAAATCTGCAATTCGCGATAACAATCCGGTGCTGTTTTTTGAGCATGTGTTGCTCTACAACCTCAAAGAAACCTTGCCCGAAGGCGAATATTATTTGCCGCTCGACAAGGCAGAAATCGTGCGTCCTGGAAAGGATGTAACAATCTTGACCTATTCTCGGATGCGCTATCACGTTCTACAGGCGCTCAAAACGCTTGAGCCTGAAGGATTTGATCCAGAAGTGATTGATTTAATTTCGCTCAAGCCGCTCGACTTTGAGACGATTGGCGAGTCGATTCGCAAAACCCATCGCGTCATTGTGGTGGAAGAATGTATGAGAACGGGCGGCATCGGTGCAGAACTGACGGCCTCGATCAACGATCGCTTCTTTGATGAACTCGACGCCCCGGTATTGCGAATGTCGTCTCAAGATATTCCGACGCCTTACAACGGCACGTTGGAGAGTCTAACGATCGTGCAACCTCAGCAAATTGTGGAAGCCGTGCGAAACATGGTCGCGGTCAAGGTTTAATAGCGACTATTCCAATGCATCGATAGAGCTTGTCCCGGCGTGTTCGATTTTGTCTCATCGTCGATCGCTTTGACGACGTGCCGATAAATATCTTCTGCTTGCTGAGCCGAGTTGCCAATGCTGGTGAGTCCTAACTTGCCAAACTCTGACAGGCAGCCCATCAGGTGAAACACGGTTCCCGTCTCGGTGCTGGTGTCAAAGTGAAGCTGATGGTGCGCGATGATGTCCATCAGGTCATTGGGCAACAGGCCCTGGTACTGCGGCTTCTGTAAATTGTCGGTTGCCATGTAATATTTAGCCCGTCCTTGTTGGCTATAGAACGAGCCGCTAGAGAGGTCATAGCGCCCATTGGTGAGAAATTTTAGCGTCATGAAGGGGTGGGTTGTGCCGCCTTTTCGTAGGTTAATCTCGATCGCATGAAACTCCCATTCCCCAGATGGCTGCTGCACGGCGATAAAGTCGACTCCAAAGCGCTCTAGTGCGCCTTTTTCAGCAAGGAATCGTCCCACTTTCAGGCTCAAATCTTGAATCGTTAACCGATAGACTTCATCGGCAGGAAAGCGACAGCCCAAATAGATTTGCCCACTCGGCCCGCCTAAAATCTGGTCGTGCGTCGAGAGAATTTCGATGTCGCCACCAGGGGTAATTCGACCCTGGACGCTGGGCGACAGTTTTGTTTCGCCTTCAATAAACGCTTCCCCGATCGCACCGAGTTCTGGAATGCGACTGCCATAGTTCTCCCAGGTTTCCGCTTTTGACTCAAATTTGAGGTTGACAAAGCGATCGTAGATTTGAGTGACGCGCTGAGCATGAGTTGTCGCGCCAGGTCTGTATTCGGCTAAGGGACGCAGATCCAATAGAGCATTGCCTTCTCCTGAAAAACCTTCATTCAGCTTTACCACCACGCGTTTCAAATCGGATTGGCGTTCCCAAAGCTCGGCGATCGCGACGGCTAAATCTTTCTCATTCCACATCAACGGCGTACCGTCGGGGTGCGGCACTCCAGCTTCAGCAAAAATTTGCCGACTGCCGCTCTTTGTGCCCCAGATCAGAAGTTCTGGATCGAGCGCGTAGAGCGGAATGCCAAGTTGCACCGAAAGATCCCGTTCGGTTGTCGTGGAGTTGTAGCAAATCATGTAAGCGCGATCGGGATTCACGGCTTGGCGAATCCGCTCTAGCAGTCGCGGACGATCGAGAATCTTTTGGCTGAGGGTTTGGAGAGATGAGTCGTACGTGGAGAGCAAGAGTAAGCGATCGCGGGCATGGGAGAACGGAATCCCTGGCAGAAGCTGTAGGTAATAATCGATTACGCTGGGATGAAGCGGTTGCGAGGTGACAAAGACGAGACGGGTACGGGGATTTCGCAAGCGAATCAGCGAAAATAGAAGACGCTCTTCGTAGTGAAAGAAGCCTTCAATCTTTAAAAGCTCTCGTTGATCCACACTAATCGAGGGAACAACAACGATATCAGCGTCGCCCATCTCAAACTCTTCAACGCTGCTCCAGCGATCGCGCAATTGAGCCTGCAACTGCCGAAAGCGCTCTGAAACATTGGATTCCATACCCTAATCACCTGCCAACGCCGGATACTGCCATCATACATACTTCAAGGAGATTAGCAATACAGGCGAAAGAGAGATTTTAAGCAGTAGTAAAATGAAGCAATTGCAAGATAAAACACATGGAGAAGTCAAAATTAAGAAAACAATTGATTGAGCAACGCAAGCTGATTTCTCAACAGGAATGGAGTGACAAGAGTCAACAGATGTGTAAACATCTAGAAGAATCAGATTTGATTCGACAGGCAAACGTGATTCTGTCTTATTTCAGTTTCAGACGAGAGCCAGATTTGAGTTCGCTAACAGCGTCACTTCGGTCTAAGTCTTGGGGGTTTCCTCGCACGGTTGGTCAGTCGCTTGTGTGGCATCGTTATTCACCTGATATGCCGCTAAACAAAGGGGCGTATGGCATCCTAGAACCTGACGCAGATGCTCCCAGTCTGAGCGCTCAAGAAGTGGATTTGATTTTGGTTCCGTGTGTGGGGTGCGATCGCAGGGGCTTTCGTCTCGGCTACGGTGGCGGCTATTATGATCGTCTATTTAGTGGTTCAGACTGGGCAAATAAGCCTGCGGTTGGTGTTGTGTTTGATCATGCAGTTGTGAATGAATTCGCGATCGATCCGTGGGATAAACCTCTAACCGGAATCTGTACAGAATTAGGGATAGAGGTTCTCCGCGATATCTAATGGGTTCATAACTATTGCTCAAAGCATTTAACACTCACAGCATTTAACGTAATGCTTTAGCGATCGATAGAAACACTATTTAATCTCAAAATCGACCGGAAGCCGAAGATAAATATTCCGTGGATCATTCATCGATCGCAGCGATTTAAAGTTTTGCTGAAATGTTTCAACGCTTTGTGCGAACGGATCATCTGCTTTCGGCGCACCGCTTCTAAGACTCGAACCGACCAATCGCTCTAACAACTGCTCTTCAAATGTGCGAGATTTCGGATACTCTTCCACCCGCCAATTGTCTAACTTCGCTCGTTTTGCCGCATCCCGAATTGCATCTTCCATGCCTCCCAACTCATCGACCAAGCCCAGCGACTTTGCTTTCACACCAGACCACACCCGCCCTTGCGCAATGTCTGCCACTTTCGCTTTGTCGAGCTTGCGAGATTGGGAGACTTTGGTGAGAAACTGATCGTAGATTTGATTCACCGATGACTGAATTATATTTAGCTCTTCGGGAGTTTTGGGACGAGAAATCGTTTGAGTATCGGCAAAGCGCCCCGTTTTCACTGAATCCCACGTCACACCGTTTTGGTTTGCCAGCTTTTGCACGTTGAGCGCCTGCCCAAACACACCAATTGATCCCGTGATCGTATTTGGTTCCGCATAGATGCGATCGCTATAGGCCGAAATCCAATAACCTCCAGACGCCGCTAAATTGCCCATCGAAACCACAAGTGGTTTTGCCTTGCGGGTGAGAATCACCTCTCGCTGAATCACATCTGATGCGGTGGCACTGCCGCCCGGACTATTGACGCGCAACACGACCGCTTTCACAGCGTCATCTAAGCGCAGATCTCGCAGTTGACGCGCAATGCGATCGCCGCCTGCATTGCCCGTACTGCCCTGCCCGTTGACGATTTGACCGTCTACATAAACGATGGCGATCTGATCTCCTTTTTTCGTTTTCTTCTCTTCTACCACCCGCGCATAGCTCTTTAAGTCCATTTGGCGAAAGGATTTGTTCTCGGAGTCTTCGCCAGTTAACTGTTTGAGTTGGGCGCTCATCTCGTCGGCATACATGATCCGATCGATGAGTTTGCGATCGCGCGCTTGTGTAGCGGTCAAAAACCCAGCACTATCGACAATATTCTGAAGTTGCGCCGGTTTCAGATTGCGAGATTTGCTCGTTGTTGTAATGAAGTCGCCCCACAGATCGTTGAGCCACCGTTGCGTCTGTTCGCGATCGGCGGGACTGCGGTTAGCGCGTAAAAACGGCTCGACTGCCGATTTGTATTTTCCGACGCGCGTCACTTGAACGCCGACTCCATACTTCTGCAACGCTTCGGCAAAAAAGACAGCTTCCGCGCTAAACCCATTGATTTCTAAATTTCCGATTGGATTGATTGCAATCTGATCTGCGATCGAGGCCAAGTAATATTCCCGCTCTTTCCAATCCAACCCGTATGCGTAGATCTTCTTGCCAGACGCTTTGAATTGCTCCAAGGCTTTTCGGACTTCTTTGAGCGTGGCTAATCCAGTCGCAGATGAGCCGTCTCCGTCGTAGAGATACAGTCCGGTAATGCGCTGATCCTTAGCGGCAGCCGCGATCGTATTGAGGACGGTTCTCAGGGCGATGTTATCGTCGAGGTCGTTGCCCGATAGTGCACCGCTCAAGACTTCACGAGTGCTGGAGCTTGCAGGTGCATCAGTAACGGTTTGCGACACGTCAAACACCACGATTGAGCGGTCTTTCACGGCAGGAGCAGAATCTCGCGATGTTACGGATGCCACGATGACCAGCAGCAGTAGGCTCCCTACGCTGATGCCCATGAAGATGAAGAGACCGAGAATGGTAGCTAGGATCTGTTTGAGGAAGTCGCGCATAGAGAATCAACGAAGGAATGAGGGATGAGGGGTGAAGGACGGCTTGCTTACGACGTAAGGAGGGATAAAGAACTAATCAGAATGAGAACGGGCTGAATGTTTTCTCATGCTAATGGTTGTTTCAGAGGACTGTGTTAAATTCTAATTTCGCTTTTGAAAAAGTAATTCTACAGCAGTATTGGCAAATCGTTCACTCTGTTATCCTTCATCCCTCTAAATCATTCCCCGATCGCTAAATTCTCTTTGTCAATGCGTCTGATCGTTTAAGTTGCGCTAGGTCTGCGGTTCCGGTGCAAAACAGAACGGTGGTGATTTCTGCTTTAAGAATCTCAACTAAGGTGTGAAGGGCGTCTTCTGATTCGTTGGCAGCTTGCAAAAATGGGAGCGCTAACCCGGCTAAATCGGCTCCAAGCGCGATCGCTTTGGCAATATCCAACCCGTTTCGCAGTCCGCCGGATGCAATCAGAGGGAAGGAAGGGTTGGTGTGCCGCAACCCAGTAATACAGTCGGCGGTGGGAATGCCCCAGTCGGAAAAGGTTGCGCCCAATCGTCGTTGTTTGCTGTCTTGCGCTCGTCCGCCTTCGACTTTTGCCCACGATGTGCCGCCTGCTCCCGCAACATCGATCGCGGCAACTCCAGCGCTGATTAGTTTGTCTGCCATGATTGCCGAAATGCCATTCCCGACTTCTTTGGCGATGACTGGAATCGGTAAAGCATCACAGACGATCGCAATCTTATCGAGCAGACCCCGGAAATTGGTGTCACCACCCGTTTGAACGGCTTCTTGCAAGGGATTGAGATGCAGAATCAGGGCATCTGCCTCTAGAAGTTCGACGGCTTTGAAACATTCGTCGATGCCATAACGGTAATTGAGTTGAACGGCTCCGAGATTGGCGAATAATAATGCATCGGGCGCGATCGCACGGATCTGAAAACTGTCGGCAACGGCTGGATTCTCGATCGCGACGCGCTGAGAACCGACGCCCATAGCCAGGTTGTACTGCTGCGCGATCGCGGCTAACCGATAATTAATCGTCTTGGCGAGTTCGGTTCCGCCTGTCATGGAGGAAATTAGAATCGGGGCCGCTAAAGATCGGTTCAAAAAGGTCGTGCTGATATCGATCTCGTCTCGATTCAATTCGGGTAGACAGGTGTGAGTAAAGTGGTACGCTTCTAACCCACTCGTGGTTTCTCGAAATTGAACGTCATCTTCGAGGCAGACTTTCAAGTGATCGGCTTTGCGAGACTGCGTTTCGTTCGCATTGCTCTGAGTTTCATCCGCTCTGCTCATTAATGGATTCAGCATAAGATTTTGAGGTATCTATCCTTTGACAAGTTCAACGCCGTCGCGTCCGTCTGTAGCCTGTAGATACACTTTAATCATTTCTTCTTTGGCAGTGGGGAGTTGTTTACCAACGAAGTCTGCATGAATGGGCAGTTCTCGATGCCCGCGATCGACAAGTACGGCGAGGCGAATCACTTCTGGTCTGCCATAGTCGTTCACTGCATCTAAAGCAGCCCGAATGGTTCGCCCTTTATAGATCACATCATCCACTAACACCACGGTTTTTCCGGTGAGATCAAATGGAATGTTTGTTTTTTCGGGCGTTCGCACTGCGATCGTGTCCAAGTCGTCTCGGTAAAATGTGATGTCGATCGCGCCAAGGGGAACGCTGATTTTTTCTAGCAAACTGATCTGATCGGCAAGCACGTTTGCTAGGGGTACACCCCTGGTATAAATTCCCAATAGTACCAGTTTAGATAAATCGCCTGAGCGTTCGACGATTTGCGAAGCTAGGCGGTTAACGGTACGGCGGACTTCTTCGCTAGATAAGATTTCGACGTGTTCGAGAGGCATGGCAGCAGAATAGAGAGGTGAAAGGCGCTAACGTACAGAGTACAAGGGAATCGAGAGATCGATCTGCGACTGTTGATAGACAAATGGTGGCTCGTTGATGTGGAGTGATGACTTTTATGCATCAGCGATCCTTCGGAGCTTGCAAAGCGATCGCAGATCAAATAGGAGTATTCCTAAATTAAATAGCAGCGATCGCTAATTAAACAGGAACGTTTCTAGATTAAACAGGAACGATCGCACTTTAAACAGAAACATTCCCTGCTCAAACAGAAACGTTTCTTGATCAAATAGGAGTAATTGCAGTTCAAACAGGAACGTTCCTTGATCAAATAGAGATGCTGAGGCTTCCGGGAGAAACGTTGATTCTTGATGTAGAAAAGAAGTAGAACCCTTTGACATTCTTCCTATGTTAGAATCCGTCTCTGTCCTGAATCATAGGCAGAAGCAAGGAAAAAGAACGATAACCTGAACACCTAAATCGTCCCCTCCAAGCTGCGATCGCTTGCAAGCTCCAAAGGATCGTTCCTATGAATCCAGCCTCTCCATCTACGCACTAATCTTTCTGCTTCAGTCCTCAAATCGCTCCACCTGAAGCACAAACCCTGGCAACACTGCCTCACCCGATAGCTCCGTCGGCAGCGATCGTACCTCCGTCGCCTCTCCCTGCCTATAAATCTCCACCTGCTGATCCTGCAGGTTAAACAACCACCCCAACCGCACCCCACTGTCTAGATATTCCTGCATCTTTAATCGCAGCAACTCCAGAGAGTCAGTGCGCGATCGCAATTCCAACACGAAATCCGGGGCAATCGGAGGAAACTTCGCTCGTTGCTCTGGCGTTAGTGCATTCCACCGTGACAACTCTACCCAAGCCGCATCGGGAGAACGGTCTCCTCCACCCGGCAACTTAAAAATTGTTGAGGAGCTAAATACTTTCCCAAGCTTCGTTTGGCGATTCCAGATATAAAGTTCACCGCCGAGTTCCATCTCACGATTGCCACTAGAGCCACCTACTGGGGACATCAGAATCAGTTCTCCTTGACGCGATCGCTCAACTTGCAAATCGGGGTTGCTAATACAAAGCTGATAAAACTGTTCATCTGTAAAGTGGACAGTTCTCAGATTAAGAGTGAGCGGTTCAGACAACATCGGCAACGACCTTGATGACTAACGCTTTACCTGCAATTGTGCCATAAACCCCCAATCCGCAAACGACTGGCCTTCACCTCATCACTGACCTTCACCTCATCAATGGCAGGATGACCCGTTGCTGTTGATTGTTCAATCCGCTTTCCAGAGAAACCGATGCAGTTGTTGACCGATCGCTTCCAACGAAAAACACTGTTCTGCCCGATGGCGGGCTTGCTGACTTAACCGAAGGCGGAGCGTCTAATCATCCAACACTCGACCGATCCGTAAAAGAATCCCTAAGCCAAAGAAATGGGTTAAAGGGTGGAGAAATGGATTCCAAGATAGAATTCTGGCAAGAACTGTTTGTACATCACTTTAGTACATGATTCATTTTGCTATGGGTTCCTTTGTGTCTATGAGCAAAAGATTCCTCGAGGAACTACTTTGTATCCTGTCTCTAGCGATATCGACGCTACGTTTTTAGTTTTCCGGTTTACGTTGGCGGTTCTGTAAATAAAATTTAATGCCAGCGAAGCATCCAATGATCTCTGTGAGAAGAAGTTTAGCAGGAGGCTGGTTGCGTTTCAAAATCTGCAATACTGTTCTTTTCAGGTAATATTTGGGCATTGCTATCCCCAAGCGACCAATGTTTCCCCAATGCTTGTATCGCTCAAATTGAATGAGCAGCGCTGCAACGTGTCCGCGCATGTAGTAAAACAGTTGTTGAGACAAGCTCACCATGTCTCGTCGATGATAATGAGACACAACAGCAATAGGTTCATACTGGCAGGTATAGCCTTCTGCCATGATGCGATACCAAAATTCAGAATCACCACTGCATCCGGCAGCCCCCACGTCAAGTCGCTCATCAAACGTGCCCACCTGCTCGAACACACTACGGCGAAATGCCATATTTGCCCCCGCTCCAACACACCAAGCTGGAACTCCAGACGGTTTCAGTCGTTCAAAGTAAGCCTGGTCGTAGGTCAAGACGCGATAGCCACGGTTGAAACTCCAATCGCGTTCAAATATCTGTTGAGCTTCCGTTTCAAGTTCTGCCGCCAGGACTAACCCTGTGACAGCCATGACCGATGAATCGCGAAAGCTTTGTCGAATTCGGGCACTCCAATCAGGATGTACAGCAACGTCATCATCGGTATAAGCAATTAGTTCACAGGTACTATGAGCGATGCCAGTGTTGCGGGCAATATCCAAACCAGGACGAGGTTCGCGCACATACTGAATTCCTGGCATCTGCGTCACTACCTGCTGAGTAGCATCAGAACTTGGAGCATTGTCTACCACAATAATTTCATCGGGCGGTTGAGTACTGCTCTGAAGCGATCGCAAACAGACTGCCAATTTCTCCGGACGATCGCGGGTACAAATCACAACCGATAACGAACTTTGGCTCAACGGTGCCCACGCTTGATGAAGTGTCTGCAAGGGAGCCTGAAGATTTACTAATTTGTCGAAATCCTCGGGTGCTTCGCAAGCGTGGGGTGGTAGAAGGGGTAAGTTAGCTCGAAACCCTTTTTCAAACAAGCGATCACCGACTGCTGGAGCGATCTCTTGAGCCGCTAAATTGCTCAATTGCGCCGCCGATAGCGGAAGCTGCTGCGAAGACAGGTCTATCTGTCCCAGGGCAATACCATGCCACCAGAACGTAATCCGTATTTGCTCATAATTAGGATCAGGCTGCAACTCTGGAATTCCCTCACTTAGATCAAGGGTCAGGACTTTGCAAGGCGTCAGGTTCATCAGTATTGCCTCCGAATTTTCTCACTGCGGTGCTGCGATCGCCCATACTCACCCAACAACCCAATCACGCCACCCCAAAACTCCGTTAACACCAAATCGGCTGGCAGAGAGTGCCGCCCAACCAAGCTTTTGGCAAGCAGGCGGAGTTGGTTAGCAAACCACCAGCGCACAAGTCCCAACCAGCGATCGCGCATTGGCGGATCACTCCGGTAAGCTTTAACAACAAATGCCATTAAGCTTAAGCCCCACGTCCAGTATTGATGGCGCAATTTAGCGTAACTCTGTCGATGTTGATGAAAGACTAAATACCCTGGCTCATAGGCTAAGGGAAATCCGGCTCGAATCACTTGATAGAGGATGTCGTGATCTCCACCTCCAGGCAGGGGTGCGCCTGTATCCAGCGCTTCATCAAAACCCCCAATTTTATCTAAAACAGTGCATCGAAAGGACATATTACAACCCACTCCAAATGAGCCAGTATCACAGGGATAAACCCGATTGTGAGGCATCACTTGTCCATAGCGAATTTTGTTGAACCCTCGTCGGAATCCACCGCGCTGCTCAAACAGAATTTGAGCTTTGGTTGCGAGTTCGTAGGGCATGACTTGCCCCGTGACTGCCCCTGCATCCGGGTTTTCGATCCAAGCTTCCGTCAGTCCATTGAGCCAATATCGATCGACGACCACATCATCATCGAGAAAGGCTAGCAGTTCTGTGGTTGTTGCTTGAACCGCTCGATTGCGAGCAAAATTAAGCCCTGGCTTCGGCTCCCGTGTATATCGTACAGTTGGTAGAGACAGAACAAGGTCGTGGGTACGAGCGTCAGAAGGGGCGTTGTCTACGACTAGGATCTCAAATTGAGTCTCCATTTCTGCATCAGCTTTCTGGAGCTTGAGTAATGAGTCGAGACACCGAGCGAGGGTGACGGGTCGATCTTTTGTGCAGATTGCCACGGTTAGCGTAGGGAAGGTAGTGACATCAAGAGTCACACCGAGTTCATCTCGGATGCTGTCTTGCAGAATCTTCACGCCCAGTTTTCTGCCAATCCATTCAGCGATCGCATCTGACGACAGAATACTCCCCTCAGGCAGAGGTTGCATCAAAAAACCAAGGGGTCGATCGGAACGGCGGACGATCAGTGCTATCCCTTGTTCTGAGGGATCGAGTTCAATTGAGGGCAGAGGCTGTGTAATTTCGATATTCCGGATCGCGTATGGCATAGTGATTTAGATAAACTGAATTAAATCGAAGGACTGGGATATTGCAACTGATAGAGCTTGGCAAATAATCCTTTGTGTTTCAGAAGTTGCTGAAGATTGCCCTGTTCAACCACCCGTCCTTCATTAAAGACCAGGATTTGATCGGCTTGTTCAATAGTAGATAAGCGGTGAGCAATCATAATCACCGTGCGATTTTGACTCAAGGTATTGAGCGCTTCTTGAATCAAATTTTCAGAAATACTATCGAGCGCGTTGGTCGCTTCGTCCAAAATCAAAATCTCTGGATTGCGAACAATCGCCCGCGCTAAGGCAAGGCGTTGCCGCTGTCCACCCGATAACCGAATGCCGCGATCGCCGATATTGGTTTCGTAGCCGTAGGGTAGTTGCACAATAAAGTCATGCGCATTCGCGAGTTGAGCAGCGGCAATCACTTCGTCATCCGTTGCTTCTAATCGACCATAGGCGATGTTTTCACGAATCGTGGTGCTAAACAGATAGATGTCTTGGCTGACAATGGCAATCCGACTGCGCCACGAATCGAGATCTAACTCTTGCAGGGGCGTGCGATCGACATAAATTTCTCCGGCGGTTGGATCAGACAATCGACACAGCAAGTTAATCAGCGTTGACTTGCCTGCGCCTGAAGGCCCAACCAACGCCGTCGTTTTCCCTTTTGGAATCCGAATTGAAATATCTTGAACCGCAGGCTGTTCTGACTCTAAATAGTGAAATGCAACCGATTCGAGCGCGATCGCACTCTGCAACCCTCTAAATGGCGTTTTACCCGATCGGATATAAGGTTTGTCTGCACACTCTAGCATGGTGTTCACCTCTTCTACTGAACTCATGAGACTCAGCAATCCCACTCGTGATGCATCAATTTGTTTGACCTTAGGTTGCAGTCGGTACAGGATAAACACAAACGTTAGCAACGTGGGCAGGCTCGCCTGAGTGTTGCTTAGTCCAAAGACCAGAATCAGCAGCAGCAACGACGCAGACAAGACTTCTGACATCGGACCCACCATGTTGCTCAGCACATCTAGCTGAAAAAAGACCCGACGAACTTGGTGTGATGCCGCATCAAATCGCCCTTGCTCATACCGCTCACGCCCAAACACTCGAATTAGGCGCATTCCGCCTAGCCCTTCCCACATGCGGCCAACGAGCGCTTTGTTAGCCTGCACCGCTTGGTCTCCCAAAGATTTGACTTGCCGCGTCACCACCTGAATGAAAAGGGAAATCAGAACGATTACAACGGTCACAATTACGGTTAACTGCCAGGAGAGTAGCAACAGCAGCGTAGCAAACACCAGCACAGTACAGAGGTCAATGATCAAACTCACTAACACACTCAACGCCCGACTCATCTGCCATGTTTCTGTAGCTAAGACGTTAAGAAATTTTCCAGACTCGTTGCGCTCCAGATAGCTATAGCTGACGCTCAAAAGCTGCCGAAAAATGCCCGATCGTAGTCGATGGCTAATCTGTGAGTTGAGCCAAGAGAACATGGTCATATTCCCGTAGCTCAGACAAGACTTTACGACAATCAACCCAAAAATAAAGACCGAAATAATTAAAAATCGATTTTCGGGTGCCACTCCCGAAAAGAGGCGATTTAGAACTTGTAGAAAAGCATTTCCGCTCCCCGATTGAGCATTGGGTTGATTCAGACCTTGCAACAGCGGAATGAATAAACTAATGCCCAAACCTTCTGAAAGAGAAGACAAAATTCCGAGAACTACAATGGTTGGAATTGCCCAAGGGTAAAGCTTTAGAAGAGGGAGGAGCGCTTTGATTGCCTCGATTGTTTTAAGCATTCAGTGTTTCAGCAGGTACTTTAACTTAAACTCTTTAGATTGGATTATTGAACCGTTTCATACTCGTGTGATCGACATGCCACTCCAGACGATCGCGCTCATCTTAACCAGCAAATTTTAGCGGCTTGGACTCCTCTCATCCATTCACCCCAGATTTGATACGAGGCTCAGATTGCTTCTGGCGGGCTAATTCTTGATTCAGTCGCATCACAGCTTGCCAGCGTCGCGAACACAAGATGTCATAGGGTTTCCAAACTAACCCTCGACGTCGCTCTGACGGCATCACCAGGATTTCGTTGGATGCAATTTCATTGGAGGCAATTTCGTCGGAGGCAAGAGAGGGTTTAGATTGACGCTTAAACTGCCGTTTGAACTGTACCCAAGTTCGGTGATCCTTCCATACTAAAGTCATGACTGGTTGAGCGACAAGCTTCAGCGAGCTAAGGATGAGCGTACGATAGACTCCGGGTCGGAGTAGCAAAATTGGATCTGCGATCGCGCCCTGAAGTAGCCAGTGCAATGCAGTTCGATAATCTCCGCCCGCATAGCTGACACCCAACAAATAGTTGTAGAAACCACTTCTTCCCCAATTGTGAACAGCCACCGGAATTTCAGGATGCCGACGTTGCATCTCAGTCATCACTAAGTGGTAGGACTTCGCCATCGTCATACTGTTCGTCGACATACTGTTATCGTGATGGCGATAGCCAATTAAATATTCTGAGACAACCCGGAATTCGTAATGCTCGGCAATCCGGAGATACAAGTCCCAATCTTCACATCCTTGCGCCCCCTGGGCTAATAGCCCAGGGCTATAACCGCCCACATGGTCGATGCAACTTCGACGAATCAGAGGATTGCTAGCATGACCGAGGAAGTTAGAAAAAACAAGCGTCGTTAACACATCGCCTTCGGGATTGCCCAAGCGCTCAACTGGGTATCTGGCGACGATCGTTCCTTTGGCATTGATATAAACTGTCCAGGCATAGCTTAGTCCAACCGAGGCATCAGCCGATTCAAGACACTGGACTTGCTTTTCAAGCTTCCGAGGATACCAAATATCATCCGCATCAATCGGCGCAATGTATTTGCCGTGTGAATGCTGAATGGCAAGATTCCGAGCGGTTGCAACTCCTGCATTTGCCTGTTGAACGAGCCGAATGCGATCGTCTCGCTCGGCATACGATCGCACAATCTCGGCAGTGCGATCGCGCGATCCATCATCTACCACGATGATCTCAAACGTTTGATAGGTTTGTGCCAGAACAGAGTCAAGCGTTTGAGCAATAAAGGCTTCTGCGTTGTAAGCAGGAATAATCACTGAAACGAGTGGGGCGGAATCCATTCATCTCCTCCGTTGAGTCCGACTTCTGAGTAGGTTTTGAATTTGCAGCATGACGTGGTAGATCTGATCGAGATAAGCGAGTCATTACATTTATGCCACTGCATACTCGACAATTTGGTAGCCCATTTTCATCCGTCCCTGGCATAAGAAATATTCCTTTAGTTGTGAGGAGACGCGCGATCTGTCGCCCGTTTTGTAGCTCTTAAGGCATCTCTCGGACGGCTCTAGACCTACTTCAGAGGGATAACGGACTACAAACATCCCTCCACCCCACAGCCTTACTAGGCTGCTTACTCACTATGCAGCTTCTCGCTTATGAATCAGGTTTAGTTTGATAAAGATTTATCCATTTGCTGTTGAAGTTGCCGCAGTGTCTCGATCGATAAACCTGTTGCAGGTCTTTCCGTAATAGACGATAAATTACTTCGGTAGTAGTGTAGACCTGTAGTTGAGCGATCGCATTGCAGTGTTAGGCAACCGTCTCATTTCTTTATAGCAATGAGAGACTTGGGTAAGCAGAAAAACCTTTCAGTCAGAATAGAAGCATCCTTAAATAGCTCCTGAAGCATCTCCTTGTTCAACAGACGGGCACTCTCTACAGTTCGTACCGCTTCATCAATTGATGTCGCCTTTCCCCAATGCCCCAGTTGAAAATGTGAAACCAGCCATATTCCAATTGGTTTGGGGAACCAGTGAAAGAATGGGGTCATGCAATGAGGTTCAATTGGAAACCAATAGTTCGGGGTTTGAACAAAGAGTTTTTGCGAAACTCTGGTGAGTTCTTTTGCAAATTGAACCATGCGTTCCCAATCGCCAACATGCTCTAAAACAGAATTGGAATGCCCTATATGAAATGACTTATCATTAAAGGCCACAAGGTCACAGCCGTCAGCAGCAATAAACTTAAATCGACCGTGATCTTGGGGCATTACGGTGTCAGGAAGATTTACGATAGTGATGCACACATTATGTACATCGAGATACTGCTGTGGGACTATACCCCAATACTTTTCTGTTCCTCCTATGTCAATAATATTGATACAGCCATACTCCTTTGAAACTGCTTCCATCATGTTCAACAATGGAGTGATGCGTTTAGCTCTGAGCTTTGATGCTAACGATTCCTGACTAGCGTGGTCTGCCAATTTAACCAATGCTTGTGTGATGGGCATTTCACATACCTTTGTTTGGTTGCCTAGCTCTTGTTTAACCTGATGTAAGCCGTTCTACTCTGCATAACATCCTTGACCGGAGAGTTTATACAGATCAAATCTTCACAACGTCTCTAAATTGTGATCTTATACAAGATATTTTCTGCATAACAACACACCAAAATAGGATGTTATGAAGACCTTGATCCGAAACTATATTTATTCGGGATTTTAGTCGGACAATAAAGAAAGCGTTTGGGCGCAGGGACTCGTTATGCCGCGCAACTTCAACTACCTATGTTCTCTAGGCTTCTGATTGCCAAAGAATCCGGACATCAATCGAACGCATTCCTGCACGACGAGCGGCTTCTAAACCTCCATCACTATCTTCGTAAACGATGCAATCTTGGGGGACAATGCCCAACCTCTGAGATGCAAGCAAGAAAATGTCTGGTTCAGGTTTTCCTCTCTACATCATCAACGCTTACAACAACATCAAAAAAATTGTGTAGGTTGATATTGTTGAGTGTCGCTTCAAGGACAACTCTTTCCCCGCCTGAAGCAACTGCCATTGGCATTTTTCCATAATGGCTACGAACAATTTCTGCAACCGCCTGAACTTCTTTGACTGTATTAATCAATGATTGATAGTGTTTTTGTCTGTTGGCAATGACTATTTCTGAATCAAATTGATACCCAAATAAGTTTTTGAGGATTTGGAGCATTTCCTCAGCAGACGTGCCGCAATATTTGTAATACCAATCTTTAGAAATGTCTGCTCCTACTGCTTGCAACGATGTCAACCATGTTTGAAAGTGAACAGGTAAGGTGTCAGCTAGAGTGCCGTCACAATCAAAGATCAACGCTTTGTAGGGTGGAACTGGCTCAATTGAAGACAGGCTCATAATTCAGTCAGTTGACATCGCTTTCACTATAACCATAGCTTTAAGTTTCAACACCTAGCTTTAGCAGCACCGCAGAAGGGTTGAACTACTGCTACAGCTAAGAATTGAGCGGCATAACGGTTGAGCTAACCGGATGGGAGTAACCTTTGCAACTCAACAAGATGAGCTATACTCCGTTCCGGTTCACCGATGTAGTTATGCCGCGCCAACAGATTGACGTACTTACACGCTGAAGTGGATAAGGGCGGCGCGGATCGCAATGAACCATACTGCGATCGCGGCAAATAGGTAGAGGTAAAACCGAAGCATGATGAGATTAAATGTGCAATGCACAACACTATGCAATACGCGAAACACAACGAAGACCCATGCGGCGTTTACATACACCGTATCCACTTGGTTTGTGATGAAGAGGTATAAGACAAGCGCATAGAAAAGGATCGGAATCTCGAACAGATTCTTTAGGTTATCTGATGGGTTGGATACGCTTGGTGGCGAGATCTGAGCCAGTCTGCCAGGTACAGCCAGCTCTTTCGGGCGAAGCGTGCTACTTGTGATGAACTTGATACGACGGATGTACATATAGACCCAAACTAGGAGTGTTAGAAACACTGTTGCAAAGAAGGGACTGAAGATTGCATCTTGCGTCATTTCTACCTCTCAAACTTGCTCATTCTGGTGGTTCGTGGGCGATAAAATACGCCCTGTGGAATGCACAAGGCTTGAAGAAACATAGAGTAATGTGAATCCAATCAGAGGGTGGAGTACTTCTAAGTGGAGAGGAGTCTTGAGATGAATGCTGGAAAACTGTAGCCCAAGCAGCACTGGTAAGCTGATGGCGAGATGCTGTATTTTGCGTGAGAAAGGGGCTATCAGCGACCATCCCAGTAAGATTAACGACAGCCCACTGTACCCTCGCACGAACCAAACATGGATGTTCCACCATGCAGGATTATTGAAGTAGGCAACCCCAACCGTTAATAACTGAGCAATCAAGCAGAGGTTAAAGACGATTGAAGTCGCATAAAAGCCAATTTGCATCCAACGTATGGGAACATGGGTGCGATCGCTTTCCGAATGGGTTGTCATGTCAAGTTGTTTTTGAGATTGAAGCTAATATAAGCTCAGTCCTTCATCTGCTTCTAGACCTCGATCGGGTACACTTTGGTCAAATTCACCTATGACAAGTCCCTTGAAGCTTCTGTTTGAAGCCATCAACCAAGCCCATAGTGAACATGAGGTGCGATCGCACGTCGTGCCAAAAATTGGTGAGTATTTTTCAGCTACGCGATGGGGAGTTTTCTTCTTCGATCAACTTCCCTTAGCAGATAGCAATTTTCAGAAAATACTAAAAGTTGGACTATCCATTGAACATAATCCTGTGGTGCGTTACTTGGTGGAGCGTCATGCTCCTGTCCATGAAGCATTAGTGACATCACCTAAGGCTTGGACCATCATCTGTCCTCGTCCCGATCATTGGCATGTGATGGCGGGGCCGATCATCAATGGTGGTCAATTAGTGGGTGTTGTGGGCTGCACTCGTGAACGGGCAATGCCTGCCTTTGATACACAAAATTTAGCTGATTTGAGTGCTATCTGTTTGCACTTGTCTGTTTGGGCTGCAACAGTGCGTTCGCAAGGTGTTTCCAATGGGAAGTCGCGGCAGCAACCCTTTAGAACCAATCGCTTAACGCCTCGTGAGTTGCAAATTGCAGAATTGGTTGCTTTGGGACGAACAAACGCAGGAATTGGGACTGAACTTTGGATTACTGAAAATTCTGTGAAGCAAGCCTTAAAGCGAATGTTTCGGAAGCTTGAGGTTTCGTCTCGTGCAGAGATGGTTGCACAACTTTCAGCAACGAGACATGGCTCACCGGAGGCGAACTTATCTGCATTTAACTTGGTGCTGAACTCTGACTCATGACCTTCTAGTTGTGTCCCCACTGACCAAACTATTACTTGGTTTTGCAGATGCGATCGCTCAGTCAAGAGATATGATTAGCTACGCAACTCCGAAGAAAACGCTACCTTCAGCACGTCTTGATGCAGCAGTTAGCTTTGAATTGAGCGAATTCGCTTTGCAAAATTTTGGAGGATCGCTTCCTCAGTTAAGGCTTTTAACGAAGATTACAGTCTTTTCAGCAACTCATCGTACTCATCATGTGCCCCAATCCAAAACCAATAGATATGATCGTCTTGCTCTAGCAGTCCCACAACGCGATAATTCAGACTGATGCGAGCAGAATAAATGGGCTGCCGTTGGCTCACTCGCTTAAATTGCAAACTGTTGTGATAAGGATCTTCGCGCCAGAGTTCGTAGGCTCTTTCAGCTTGCTCCTGCACTGATGTAGGAAGCTGGTTTAGTCGTTTGCGAAATGTTTTAGTGACACTCGACTTCATTGCTTAACTGGAAAGACTTCGTCCAGTGGAGCCGTTTCGCCACTCGAAATTTCTTGCCGAACCATGTCAGCCAACCGATCCCATTGTTCATCAGTCGTTGATTCAAAACGCTCTGCCCATGCTTGTTCGTCTTTCAGTTCAGCCATGAGACGCGACGCGATCGCATTTTGCTGATCGGCTGGCAGTTTTTCGATCTCTGAAATCACCTGTTGGAGTAGCTCGGTCATGATTCGAGGGTAAAGAGTTACTACGAGAAGATGTTTCTTAATTCTACTTGCGCGTTGAGCTAACAGGCTATGCCGTGTAACGCAAACAGTTCTATAGCACTGTAGCCGGACTACAGATCCTTCCAAAGCATTCCACCCGACTGAGTCTATTTTTTAGTCTAGGTTAAAGGGAGACTGCGATCGCACCATCACTAACCTTGAAGTGCAGTTTCCTTGAAGTTACACCCGCTATTCGTGTGCCCATTTGACTATGCGGATTCGAGGTGAGTAACTGGAATTTGTTCAGTTCGTTCGGGTGACCTTTCTCCAGTTGCAACAGCATGAACGGTATGAAGGATATCGGCTGAGTAATATCGATTGCCACAAGTATCGCAAACCCCAATCGTGACATCTTCGAGGATCACAAATCCATCTCTATGCTTAAATGCCTCCCGCTTGACGAGTCGAGGTTGAACCGTTCCTTCGCAGTACTCGCATCGATATCCATACATACCCTTAGCCCTCAAACTTAGTGACTTCGTAAACGGTGATGATCAAGTAGCGTTCACTACTGGCAAAGCGTCCAACGACTTCGACAGGCGTTTGTTGATCGATTGCAGTCCCCCTACTACATATTTTGTGCCTCTAGGGTCATCTTTTTCAACCCGAATGATTTGACCGTTCAAAACAGCTTCTTCAATATCCAGAATTGTTAGAAAATCCTTCCATTGCATGGGCTGACATATCATACTGGCGAAGTCGGATTTTCTGCCTGATGCGGTCAATATCATTACGAGGCACTTGTTAATTTCCGTCACAGCAAGCCAATTTTAGAACTAAACAATGCCCCTGCTTAGCGTAACCGAGACGTGTAAGGGGTTGAGCTATTAATTTTCACTTCTCGGAATCTTGAGGAAGTTGTAGTTTCGCTTAAGAGTACGATCGCACCATCACCAACCTTGAAGTGCGGTTTCCTTGAAGTTGCGCTCCGCGCTAATCGCTTCTCAATTTTGGCATCTCCGGTTCTGTCCGTTGCAGTGCAGTGTTAGCCTGCTCTAGACTTGGATGTAGATGTAAAACACACTTGTATTATGAGCTATCGCGACATCATCACCATTGAGCCGGATAAGCGTGGTGGCAAGCCCTGCATTCGTCGGATGCGGATTACGGTTTATGACGTTCTTGGCTGGCTAGCTGCCGGAATGTCTATTGCTGAGATTGTTGACGACTTCCCAGAGCTAACAGAAACAGACATTAGAGCCTGTCTAGAGTTTGCGGCTGATCGCGATCATCGTTTATTTGTTTCGGTGAGTGCCGCTTGAAACTGCTATTTGATCAAAACCTGAGCCGAAAGTTAGTTACTCGCTTGGGCGATATTTTCCCTAATGCTAGCCATGTGCAGTTTGATGAACTAGCAGAAAAAACGGATACAGAAATCTGGGAGTTTGCGAAGCTGAACGATTTTTGTATCGTGACTCAAGATGCAGACTTTGCGGAAAGAAGCCGACTGTATGGCTCTCCACCGAAAGTAGTATGGTTAGAATGTGGAAATTACTACAGTTGTAGATGTTGAATTTAGAATTGCATTTCGCTTAGAATCAGT
>NZ_JCACKG010000061.1:0-21980 GCF_059505265.1 Myxacorys chilensis
TTCGTACCGTTCATCGGGGTCAAAAGTACATTCCGCCCGATGTGGGAGCAAAGTTAGTACAACGTCTCAGCAATCCAGAACTGAGTGAACGAGAACTGGCTGTACTCCGCTCACTCGCACAGGGGATGAGTAACGCGGATATTGCGGCTGCTTTGAGTATCGGTGAAGGGACGGTTAAATCTCATGTGAATCGGATTTTGAATAAGTTAGATGTCAGCGATCGTACTCAAGCGGTGATTGTTGCCGTTAAGCGCGGCATTGTTAGTTTGTAGGGTGTACTTTCGATCGAGTTGAGAGTCTAACTTGAGTTATAGTCAGTCTTCTACTTTGCGATCGCATAGTTACTCTATTAATTTGTACTGTAAAAGTTTTAACTCGCTATAGACGACGACTTGAAAGCGATCTCCTACATTAAATGTATGCAAACAAAGATGCAGTCAATGGATTGAGCAAGTTAATTGGAGCAGAAATGGCAACCTTGTATCGTTGTTTTGAGAACATGAGTGATGCAGCGAATTTTGCCAATTGCAGCACCTATTTCCTAGCCTAATCAACCGTGAATCCTATTTGCAGAATCACAACTGGGCAAATCTTGCCAGAAGTGCATCCAATCAGGCAAATCATGCTCCTCTAGAGCTGGTGAAGCTGATTGAGTTTTCAACCCTAACACATTGGAGATAAATTTATGACCTCTACTCCCACAGTTACAGACCCAATGCTACGCCAAGGCGATTCTGGTGCTGCTGTCAGTGAGCTACAACAATTGTTGAATGCGAAAGGAATCAACATTGCAGTCGATGGAATCTTTGGCGATGCGACTCGTGCCGCAGTGGTTCAGTTTCAAAAGCAAAGTGGCATTGCTACAGATGGCATCGTTGGCCCTCAAACTTGGCAAGCCCTTCGTCGAGGTGGCCCCATTCAACTGACTGATGCAGCCATTTACTACGAGCCATCGAAATATCCCTATCAAAAAGAGGCATTTGAATGGCTGCAATCGCAACTCTCTAGTTCAGTTCTAAGGGAATTTGCTCGCCGTTGGCGGAACCTACGCTAACGCAGCAATCACCGATCTCAAAGTTGTTCAACTCACGTTCAAATTGCTGACGCTGGGAATGTCTTGAATCATAAGGTTTTTCCCAGCTTTTATTGCAAGGTTCCAGGCTTGATGCAGATGTAGAACAATGAACGACGATCGTAGCCACAGTTCCTTACTTGTACCCCCTTCAACCCAAGATTGGATGCAGGGTGTGCTGAGTGCTAAGGTCGTGCTGGTGATGTATGGAGACTATCAAGACCCCAGAAGTGCAGACGTTTACAAGCTGATTAAAGCAATCAAACGAGAGCTTAGTGCTGTTTTTGGAGAGGATGATTTATGTTTTATCTTCCGTCATTTTCCGCAAGCACAGATTCATTCTCATACTCAACGGACCGCCCAAGCTGCTGAAGCCGCTGCTGCTCAAGGACAGTTTTGGTCGATGCACGACGCTTTGTTTGCCCATCAACAGAAGTTAGAAAATGGTTATCTTGTAGAGTACGCCAACGATTTAGGGCTTGATATCCCTCAATTTCTCAAAGAGTTGTCTAAACAAGTGCATATCGATCGCATCAATGAAGATATCGAAAGTGGATGCAAGAGTGGAGTAACGACTACTCCAGCCCTATTTATCAATAACATTCGATATACCGGACGCTGGAAGATGACAGAGTTAATGACAGCCATTGTTACTGCAAGTCATTAAGCTTCCCAACCTTTGCTCGCCATCCATGCTTGACTGAGGACAATTTTATGAAATCCAGTCCACGATCGACCAAAAATGATTTCAAGCAATCGAGGTTTTCAACTCAGACTCATTTTCCCACTGCGCTCTCTCCTAATCATGTTCTTGTTACGGTTGCCCAAGAGGTCGCTGAGCGGCTCCAACAAGCCTATCCTCCTCCATCTGATGACAGTAACTCGGTTGAGGCGATCGCGATTCACGCAGTTGATTCAAACTTAAGGCAAATGATTCTCGCTGAATCACTCACAGATCGGGAGTTGGAGGTGTTGCAATTGATTGTTGATGGAGACAACAGTATCGCGATCGCTCGGAAGCTTAATATTTCTGTGGGTACGGCAAAAACTCATATTCGCGACATTCTGAAGAAGCTTATGTGAGCAACTTCTGACACATTCGTGCCTAGTGCTTATTTCTGAGAAGTGAGCAAGGTTTCAATCTAATTCATGACAATTCGGTCGATATTTAAAGGCTCATGCTTTTAGATCTTGGGCAGCTTTGTTGTGCTCAATTTCCAACTTAAAGGTTCTGTTTTTGCTTGCTAGTGCCAGTAAGCTACCTGATTTTGACGGTTAGCTTTTCCTGTCGAACAAACTACCAATTTTTGCACCATGCTAACCATTACAACGCCAACCCTTGAATTCAAAAACAAAGGCTTAACGCACACTCAATTGCAGCAAGCGATTGACTATATTCACACTCACATTGACCGAGATTTGTCACTGATTGAACTTGCCAGCGTTATCAATATCAGCCCGACTTACTTTGCCAGTTTATTCAAACAGACTACAGGAATTTCTCCGCATCAGTACGTGATTCAACAACGGGTGGAACGGGCGAAATCGATGTTATCGAAAACGGATTTAACCATTGCTGATATTGCTTTCCAAACTGGGTTTTCCAGTCAAAGCCATTTGAACCAACAGTTTAAGCGAATTACTGGAATGACACCAAAGCAGGTTCGTTAATTCCACAAGAATCTGACAAATCATTGTAAGAATTTGAAAGAAGTCGAGCCTTGGAACTCAATACACTTCAAATAGATAGAACTAGGAGAATCCAATCATGGTCAAACAGCAATCTGTAGACGAACAAGCAAATGGAAAGGCAACTAGCAACCTGACACCAGCCCAGGAGTCTTTGCAAGCACTTTGGGAAGAGCATCTGCGACACGAGTTTGGCACTCACAACACTGAAGATGCCCTCGCCACGATGGTTGAGGATGCTTACGTCAACCACATTCCGGTAATGACTGGGGGAGTCGGGAAACCAGCACTGCGCGAGTTTTATTCCAAATACTTCATTCCACAAATACCGCCGGACATGGAGCTGACCCCGATCTCGCGCACAATCGGGACCGATCGGCTCGTCGATGAAATGGTGGGTAAGTTCACTCATACCGTTCGGATGGACTGGATGCTACCCGGCATTGCTCCGACTCTTAAACGGGTGGAAGTGCCAGTGGTAGTGATTGTCCAGTTCCGTGACGGCAAGCTAGCCCATGAGCACCTCTACTGGGATCAGGCGAGTGTATTGATTCAACTTGGCTTGCTCGATCCTGGTACGCTGCCCGTTGTAGGGGTTGACAGTGCGCGCAAGGTACTTGATCCGAGCTTGCCCTCAAACGCACTGATCGATCATGCCAGCGATCGCGACTAAGTGTAGGAGCCAGCAAATATCAATGCCTAAACCCGCCATTTTGCAACCAGGATCGTACTCATCCTGGGTGTAGGAGGTGCTTCTTATTGCTGGCTCCTACACGTATTGCTCATTGAGTTTTTGACAAAGTGACACAGCCATTCACAACAAGAGGTAACTATCATGATGCTGAAAGACAAGGTTGCTTTGGTGACTGGCGGAACATCGGGCATCGGTCGAGCAACCGCGATCGCCTTTGGTGCTGCGGGTGCAAAAGTTGTGTTCTCCGGCAGACGCGATGCAGAAGGAGAAAAAACCGCTAAACTGATTCGTGAAACAGGTGCTGAATGTTTATATGTCCATTCCGATGCTTCAAATGAGGAAGACATCAAAGCGCTAGTGCAAAAGACAGTTACAACCTACGGACAACTCGATTGTGCATTTAATAATGCGAGCATTGATGGATTCCTTAAACCGCTGCACGAACAATCGATCGAGGAGTTTGACAAATTGATGGCAATCAATGTCCGGGGACTATTTTTGTGCATGAAGTACGAAATTCAGCAAATGTTGTCTCAAGGATCTGGCGCGATTGTTAATAACTCCTCAATTGCAGGGTTGATTGGTCTTCCAGGGGCATCTCCTTACGTTGCAAGTAAACATGCCGTCATGGGGTTAACGCGATCGGCAGCACTTGACTATGCCAAGCAGGGCATCCGGATTAATGCGGTGAATCCTGGCAGCATTGCGACTGAAATGCTCGATCGTGTCCTTCAGAAAATGCGCATCACGGCTGACGATCTTACCGCGATAGTACCGATGGGTCGCATTGCTCAAGCAGAAGAAGTCGCTCAAGTCGTTGTTTTTCTATGTTCTGATGCTGCCAGCTATGTCACAGGGCAACCGTTTGCGATCGATGGCGGAGTCACAGTGAGTTAATTTCTGATTTTTGATGGTGGGCTCACAGTGAATCGATCCATTTCAAGAGAGAACAACCGGACTTGATTTTAGAAATAGAATGATACTTCAGGATAAAGTAGCGTTAGTCACGGGAGGCGCATCGGGAATTGGTCGAGCAACTGCGATCGCATTCGGTGCTGCTGGAGCCAAAGTGGTCTTCTCGGACATACGCGGTGTAGAAGGTGAAGAAACTGCTGATTTGATTCGCGAGACTGGGGCGGAATGCTTGTTCGTGAAATCAGATGTATCGAGTGAGGCGGATGTCCGGGAATTGGTGCAGAAAGCGATCGCAACCTACGGCAAACTCGATTGTGCCTTTAATAATGCTGGAATTGATCTTGTTGTTACACCGTTGCATGAACAATTGATCGAGGATTTTGACCAGATCATGTCGATCAATGCACGAGGGCTATTTCTCTGTATGAAATACGAAATTCAGCAGATGTTAACCCAAGGCGCAGGCGCGATCGTGAACAACTCGTCAACGAATGGTCTTGTTGCGCTTCCGGGGATCTCTCCTTACGTCGCCAGCAAACATGCAGTCATGGGGCTGACGCGATCGGCAGCTCTGGACTATGCCAAACAAGGTATTCGGATCAATGCCGTCAATCCTGGTCCGATTGCGACTGACCTCATGGCTCGTAGCGCTGACCAGATGGGCATCACGTTCGATGATCTCGGATCTATGGTTCCAATGGGTCGGATCGGTCAGGCAACGGAAATTGCTCAAGCGGTTGTGTTTCTCTGCTCTGATGCTGCCAGCTACATTACGGGACAACCCTTAGCGATCGATGGTGGATATACAGCAGGCTAAATCGCGATCTGCCTTCAGATATCTTTTTGCGATCGCAGTTCTGAATAGGTGGTTTCTAAGCGATTTGCTGGAATGAACTCGACACAGATTCACTATCGCTGAAAGAAGCACCATCAGAATCTGAAAGAAACTGAGTGTTGGAAGTCATCACACTCAAGTAAATGCAACTGGTTTCATAACAAGAGGTAAAAATCATGATACTTGAAAATAAGGTGGCTTTAGGACAGGTACTTTTTGCCGGAGGATCGGGCTTCGTAGGGCGCACTGCCGTCAGGTGGTTCCGCGAGAGGCATCCCAGCGTTCGAGTGCTCGTCGGAGGACGGAACCTGCAATCGGCAGGTGAAATCGCCCAGGAGGTGGACGCTGCCGAAGCTATTGCCATAGATCTCGATAAGCCCCACTTGGGTCTCGGTGATGATGTCACAGTAGCTGCTGTGGTCATGTTGGCTCCCGAAGCCGGACTCAAAGGACTGAACTACGCGCAGGACTTGGGCATCCCTTACCTGAACATCAACGCTGCCCTCACCGAAATCGGACCTGAGTTGGTGATGTTCGCGCATCGTGCGACCGCAGCACCCGTCGTGCTCGCCAGTCACTGGATGGCTGGTGCGGCTGTGTTTCTGGCACTCAACAGTGTCAAAGGCTTCGAGGTCATCCACTCCATCCGGATCGGAGCAATCCTCGACGAGAATGATCCAGCAGGTCCAGCGTCGCTCGAAGATATGGAGCGGGTACACGGGGCTGCTCCCCCCGCAATGGTATTCGAGGGTGGGCGGCGCGTATGGCTGTCCGGCGACGCAGCAAAGGGCAAGATCGAATCAATTGACGGTCGCTCACTTGATGCTACCGCATTTTCCACGTTTGATATCGCTAGCCTCCATGCTGCCACTGGGGCACCAAATGTACGTTTCGACCTAGTGACTGACAAATCATCCAGTCGCCACCGGGGCGGTGAGGCAGCGACCGAGATCGTCGTCGAGATTGAGGGCGAAGCCGATGGTCGAACGCAGCGTTCGCGATCGATGCTGGAGTTCAAGCATGGCGCAGCCTCACTAACGGGTCTGAGCGTCGTTCTTTCTCTCGTATCGGTATTGGGACTGAACGACCGCGCTCCTGCCCGCCCTGGGCTTTACCTACCCGAACTGCTCTCGGATACCGAATGGTTTCTAAATGAACTCCGCAGTGCGGGAGCGACTATCTACGAAGACTCTAAGTCAACTCTACAGTTTTAAGGTGGTGGAAAAATGATTAAATGCAAAGATTTTGCGCCTCGGATCACTGAACGGGGACCCTTCGGCGGAGCTTCCGAGTATGAATCTTTCTCTGAGGTTGTGAGTACTGTCAATCAGTGGATCGAAAATACAACGACACAGGTGATCAATGTTGAAACTGTCGTTTTACCCGATCGGATAGAAGGCACAAGTGATGGTGACTACGGATTGACGGTCAGTAATAGTTTCCACCCAGTGATGATCAGTCAAGGCGTGACAATCAATTGCTTTCAATGCGTGCGTGTCTGGTACAGAGAATAAGCTCTATTGGAGAAAGAATGAAACGATTTACCTTATTTACCTTCCTGTATCTCGCGCTGGGAGTTTGTCTGAGTGCGATCGCGCTTGGATACCCAAACCTGCCTTCGAGTCTTCAAACAAGCTTGTTCGTCAGTGCAGGAGCCTCCTACATTGCTTGTCTCCTCAGCACCTTCCCATTTTGGCGCGAGACGACGATCCGCTTCTATCGCAGACGGAATTCAGCGGTAATTCTACCCTGGTTGGTGATTGGAGTGAACATTGTTTGGATGATCTGGGATGTTCAGAGTCAGAACTGGACGATGGAAGCCATTTTACGAGCGTTTTCGAGGCTATTAGTTGTCTTAATGTTTGCAGAAATCATTGTGATGACATGGCAAGTGAATTCTGAACATTAGTATCTAAATCGGATGCTGCCGAAACGAACTTGCGCTTCACCCTAAGAATCTGGAAGAAATCAAGCATTGGACCTTAGTACGCTTCAGATCAATGCAACGAAATTAATGCTAGGAGAAGCACAATGATACTTCAAGATAAAGTGGCGTTAGTCACCAGTTGTCATTCTCTATCTTGGCATTGGGTCTACCCAGTATTCTAATGTCTCTAGAGATTAAATCAATGGCAGTTTTAAAACAATTTGGGATTCTATTTGTGTTGGGCATTGCGGGAATTGCGATGTTTACGATTACGTCGGTTCCATTAGTTGAGCAACAGTTGGCGAAACTGTCTCCAGAAATACTGGCAAAAGTTCCACCACTGTGGGTTTTAATACTGCTACAAGGACTACAGCCTACAGTTCTACTGGCAATCAACATTCTGATCGGAATTGGCTGTGCCTATCGCGTTGGATTACGCTCACATTTGATTGACTACTGGGTACTTCATACCCCTAAGATTCCATTTTCTGTCATTGAGATGAAATGGAGCTTGGGTGTGGGTGCAGCGACAACGATCATTCTCCTGTTGCTCGATCGGTTCATGAAACCTGCTCTACCTGAAGCGCTACAGGCATCCCATCACACAGAACCGAATTGGCTGAGTTCGCTTACAGCAATGCTTTATGGCGGCATCACTGAGGAAATTCTGATGCGCTGGGGCTTAATGTCGCTGCTTGTTTGGATAGCGTGGAAGGTCTTAAAACAAGGCATTACGTTGCCAAGCCAAGGAATATACCAAGGTGCGATTGTGCTAGTAGCGCTGGTATTTGGACTTTTACACCTGCCCGCAACTGCCGCGATAGTTCCACTCACTCCCCTTGTGATTATCCGAGCGATATTACTCAATGGGATTGCTGGCATTGCTTTTGGTTGGCTCTTTTGGCAATACTCGCTTGAGGCTGCGATGTTATCCCATGTCAGCTTTCATGCCTTTTCCTTTTCCTTTGCTCTTAGCCTTTTGCTGGCAAGATTTGTCTAAGCTTTTTTCTAAAGCGATTTCCATGATTATTTCAAGAGAGAACAACCGGACTTAGATTTTAGGAGAAATAGAATGATACTTCAAGATTAAAGTGGCGTTAGTCACTGGCGGAACTTCAGGAATTGGTCGAGCAACTGCGATCGCCTTCGGTGCTGCGGGCGCAACAGTGGTCTTCTGTGACAGACCCAATGTAGAAGGGGAAGAAACAGCTGCGCTAATTCGCGAGACTGGAGCGGAGTGCTTGTTTGTGAAAGCAGATGTCTCCAGTGAAACGGACGTGCAAGCCTTGGTACAGAAAGTGATCGCGACCTACGGCAGACTCGATTGTGCCTTTAACAATGCTGGCATTGATCTTGCTGTTAAACCACTGCACAAGCAATCGATCGAGAACTTTGATCAGATCATGTCAATCAATGCACGAGGGATATTTCTGTGCATGAAATATGAAATTCAACAGATGCTCACCCAGGGCGCAGGCGCGATCGTGAACAATTCGTCAACGAATGGTCTCGTTGCGCTTCCAGGGATCTCTCCCTACGTTGCTAGCAAACACGCAGTAATGGGACTGACGCGATCGGCTGCGCTTGACTATGCCAAACAGGGCATTCGGATTAATGCCGTCAATCCTGGTCCGATTGCGACTGATCTAATGGCTCGTAGCGCTGCTCAGATGGGCATTACGTTTGATGATTTAGGAAGGATGGTTCCGATGGATCGGATCGGTCAGGCAACAGAAATTGCTCAAGCGGTTGTGTTTCTGTGTTCTGATGCTGCTAGCTACATTACTGGGCAACCTTTGGCGATTGATGGTGGATATACAGCGAGTTAATTTTTGACTGCTTGAGCAACTACGGTAGGTTGTCCTTGTTCCGCTGCACCCACGTCAGTTGCTCCATCGACTCCTTATAAAAATTGGAGAATAGCAAAAATGATTCAAAAGATACCGATACACCGCGTAGCCCTTTTCGCTCTTACGCTGCTTTTTACTATCCATTTCGCCTCCGCCTGCACGGAGTCTACAGCAATGATGCCTACAATCGCCTATCCTGAAACCAAGCGAGTCGATGTCGTCGAGAAGCCTTTCGGGCAGACGGTTTCCGACCCCTATCGCTGGCTGGAAAACGATGTCCGCAACGACAAGGAAGTTGCCGCGTGGGTCGAATCACAGAACAAAGTTACCAACGCTTATCTCAATACGCTGCCGGGTCGAGATATCTTCAAGAACCGACTGAAACAGTTGTACAACTATGAGCGGTTCAGCATTCCGGTCAAAAAGGGGGGGCGGTATTTCTACCTCCATAATTCCGGACTTCAGAACCAGCAGGTTCTTTATGTCCGCGACAGCGTGGATAGCGCAGGGCGCGTGCTGATCGATCCCAACAGTTGGGCAAAGGACGGGGCGACCGCACTTGCCGAGTGGTCAGCTTCTGATGATGGCAAGCGCGTGGCTTATGCGGTGCAGGATGGCGGCACCGACTGGCGCACGCTTCGAGTGCTGGACGTGAACACGGGCAAGGTACTCGACGATCAGGTCAAATGGGCGAGATTCACCAGCATCGCCTGGACTCAGGACGGATCTGGCTTTTTCTACGCCCGTTACCCGGAGCCGAAGCAGGGCAACGAATCGCAAGCCAGCATAGCCAACCATGCCGTCTATTTTCATGCGATCGGCACCCCCCAGGCGCAAGATCGGCTGGTCTATACAAACCCGGATCAGCCGAACATGCTGCATGACTTGAGCATCACCGAAGACGGGCGTTATCTCGCGATCGCTTCTACGCCCATTTCAGCAACCAACACACTGACCGTGGTGGATCTCCAGAGCGCCGACTGGAAACCCCGCAAACTGGTCGATAATCTCGATCATCAATGGGGTGTCGTCGGCAATGTGGGGACGAAGTTCTTCCTCATGACTAGCCAGGATGCGCCGCGCTTCAAGGTCGTGACGATGGACATCGCCGCTGCCGACCCAGCGATCAAGGATGTGGTGCCGGAGCAGGATTCAGTGCTGCTCAATCCGTCGCTGGTCGCTGGACGGTTGCTGATCTCCTATCTGGCTGACGTGAAGACGGAAATTCGACGCTACACGCTGGATGGCAAGGCTGATGGGATGGTGAAGCTGCCCGGTATCGGCACCGCTGGCGGTTTTAAGGGCAAACAGGACGACCCAGAAACCTTCTTCGTCTTCACCAGCTTTAACGCTCCGGACACGATCTATCGATATGATGTCGCCAGCAACACGGCGCGGGTGTGGGCACAACCCAAGGTGGCGATCGATCTCAGCCAGATTGCAGTCGAACAGCGGTTCTACAGGTCGAAGGATGGCACCCGTGTCCCGATGTTTATCGTCCGACGCAAGGATGTGACCCGTCCGGCACCGACTCTGCTCTATGCCTATGGGGGCTTTGGCATCCCCATGCCTCCCTTCTTCTCGCCGGAGCCTTTGGGCTGGGTCGAACAGGGCGGAGTGTACGCGGTCGCCAATATTCGCGGCGGTTCCGAATATGGCAAGGCATGGCATGAAGCAGGTCGTCGTCAGAACAAGCAAAATGTCTTCGACGATTTCATCGCGGCGGGTGAGTATCTCAAGGCGCAGGGCATCACGCCACAAGATGGCTTGGCGATTCAGGGTGGATCGAATGGTGGGCTCCTGATCGGCGCAGTGGTCAATCAGCGACCGGATCTGTTCGCCGCCGCGCTGCCCCAGGTTAGTGTCATGGACATGCTCCGCTTCGACCAGTTCACGAGCGGGAAAACATGGGTAGACGAGTTTGGGTCTCCGTCACAGGAAGCGGATTTCCGCAACCTCTTGAACTATTCGCCGTATCACAACATCCAGTCCGGCAAGGTATATCCCGCGATTCTTGCTACCACTGCCGACACAGACGATCGCGTAGTGCCGGGACACACCTTCAAATATGTCGCCGCGCTCCAGGCGGCGGATGTGGGTGACAAGCCTCACCTTGCCCGGATTGAGACACGCGCGGGACATGGAGCAGGCAAGCCCACCGACAAGATCATCGAGGAAACGGTGGATATGTGGGCTTTTGCGGCTCACTGGACAGGGCTGGATGTTGGGAATAGGAAATGATCGGAGCATGGCAGCAGAACACCCCGATAAACGGACATGAAGCAAGGCATGAGATCAACATGCTGTATGAAAATAGAACAGGAGAAGCACAATGATACTGCAAGATAAAGTGGCGTTAGTCACTGGCGGAACTTCAGGAATTGGTCGTGCAACGGCGATCGCTTATGCCCAACAGCAAGCAAAGGTTGTTGTTGTTGGCCGTCGCATGGATGAAGGTGAAGAAACGGTTCGATTGATTCAGGAAGCTGGCGGAGAGGCGATTTTTGTGCAAGCAGATGTCACGAAAGAAGCCGATGTTAAAGCAATGGTTGATAAAGCGGTTAGCATTTTTGGTCGGTTAGATATTGCCTTTAATAATGCAGGAACTGTCGGCGAAAATCCCTCATTGATTGAGCAACCAGAAGCGGAATACGATCGCATTATGAACGTCAATGTCAAAGGCGTTTGGTTGTCGATGAAGCATGAAATCGCTCAGATGTTGAAACAGGGAAGTGGTTCGTTCGCCTCTGGCGGCACTATGTGCATCGTCAATACATCATCTGGGGCTGGAGTCGTTGCAGTTCCTACCCAACCCCTCTACACCGCGAGTAAACATGCAGTAGTCGGTTTAACAAAAGCTGCTGCGCTCCAATATGCCAAAGCGGGTATTCGCATCAATGCCGTTGCACCAGCAGCAATCGAAACAGATATGTTTGAAGCAGCTACAGGTGGGCAGGATGAGGTCAAAGCTTACATAACAGGACTCCACCCGATCGGACGAATTGGAACACCGCTTGAAGTTGCAAATGCAGTTCTGTTTTTATCATCTGACCTGGCATCGTTCATAACAGGTGAAACGTTGATGGTAGATGGTGGGTATGTAGCGCAATAGTCGATCGGCAGTGCGAAATGTTTGATACAGCACTTCAAGCGACTTACTAAAGTAACACTGAAATAGGTTCGCTAATTCCATCGGAAACTCCATAAGAATCTGCAAGAAGTTGAGTGCTGGAACTGACTACACTCACATGAACTAAGACAAAGAGAACTTAAGAGGTGATGATGATGTCCAAAGTGCCTTTTAACTCCCCACAGGGACAGGGAAAGACCTTTGCCGCTGTTTCAGAGCAGTCCTCACCCAACAAGCCCTCCCGTCCGGGCTGGCTCGAGATCGTTGTCGGTCTCGTCGTCTTTAGCGCTGTCGCACGTGGGGGTGTGTTGCTGTCCGGGCAGCTCGATCTCGATCCCGTCGTCTACGGACTGGCCCTCGCCGCGCTGTCTGTTATCGCCCCCTTCGCCGGGTTTGCGGCAGCCGTGCTGCTGCGGATTCGCTCCCTGCACGCCTTTGGCGTGCGTCGCGTCTCTTGGCGTTGGCTGCTCATTGGGGTCGGAGCAGGGGTGGTCGCCTTCGTGGCCAAGGGTTTTGCGGTCATGGCCTACACCGCCCTCACCGGAGATAGCTCCACCCCTCAGGAGGTGTTCGGTGACGGTGGCAGCGGTGGGGTGCTGTCCCTGGTCCTGGCCACGCTGTTTATCGGTCTTCTCGTGCCCCTCGTCGAGGAACTGCTATTCCGGGGTGTCATCACCAACGCGCTGCTCCGCTACGGCCCGTTGATTGGCGTTGTGGGCAGCACGCTGATCTTCGCCCTCGCTCACGGCATCAACACCGTCTTCCCAGTGGCTTTGGTATTTGGTCTCATCAGCGCTGAAATGTTCCGCCGCAGCGGCTCAGTCTGGCCTGGCGTCATCGCTCACGTTATCAACAACCTGCCCACGGTCTTTGTGATGGTGCTCATCAGAACGGCCTGAATAGTCACCATCACTCGAAAAGGGTGTCTTTCCAATGGCTCGCTTGTTTTCGAACCATCCGCCCGATCCTGATAGGCGCAGACACAACGTAGAGCCACCAACTCACGCTGGGAGGAGAACCATGATTGCTACGACTCATATCCGAATCTCGCTACTAACTGGAGCCGTGATGCTGGCCATTAGTGCTAAACGCACAATTATAAGGAAAAAGAAATGACTGAAACATTTGGTGCAAAATCGACCGCCGACGTGGTGCTTTCCGGCGTTGATCTCAAGGGAAAGCGATTTCTCATTACGGGTGCATCGTCGGGCATTGGACGCGAAACCGCCCGCTCACTGGTCTCTCACGGCGCTAGCGTCGTCGGCGCAGTCAGGAACCTCGCTAAAGCTGAGCCAGCCACTGCATCAGTTCGTGACGCTGCGTTGCAAGGAGGTGGCAGCTTGAAGTTGATCAATCTCGATCTGGCATCCTTGCAAAGCGTTCGTCCCTGTGCGGATAAACTGTTGGCTGACGGTCAACCATTCGATGCCATCATCGCTAACGCTGGCGTTATGGCAACTCCGTTCGGTCGAACGATCGACGGCTTTGAAGTCCAGTTCGGGACGAACCATCTTGGGCATTTCGCCCTGATCAATCAGATTGAGCCGCTGCTCGCCGATAATGGACGGCTGGTAGTCCTGTCGTCGCTCGCGCATCGGGGTGCCGATATTGACTTGGACGATCCGAATTTCGAGCAGCAGGCGTACGATCCATGGGTCGCTTATAGCCGATCGAAAACCGCCAATTCACTGTTCGCTGTGGAGTTTGACAGGCGGCATCACGATCGCGGCATTCGGGCTGCTTCGGTGATGCCCGGAAACAGTCTCACGGATCTACCCCGCCATTTCTCGCCGGAGGACTTGCAGGGACTTTTGCAGACTGTTGACGCAGCGCGTACCGAAGCGGGTCTGCCGCCGAAAGGGTTGAAAGAAATCCCGCAGGCAGCCGCGACGTCGGTCTGGGCAGCAGTCGTGGCTAACAAAGACGAGATCGGCGGACACTATCTCGAAGATTGCGCGATCGCACCGATCGATGACACGCCCAACCCGTTTGCCGACGGTGTCAGGTCGTATGCGCTCGACGCGAACAAAGCCAAGCAGCTTTGGGCGAAAAGCGAGGAATTGATCAGCGCTGCGTCTTAAAGGTTATCGCGCACATCTAAACGCAATAATCCATTCCACTTTCGTACTTGGATGAACACTCACAAGAATGCCTGATTGACGTGTAAGCGTTAATCACCATGCCTTACGTTTCCCGTAAACTCAACCAGGAAAACACCATGTCACAAAAACTCTCAGATTTCCAGCGACCCACAACAGGAGCATTCCATATGGCCCAGCGTGACGCCGTTTTCCCCGCCGGTCGGCATGACCTCTACACGTCGCAGACCTATTCCGCAGCGATCAGATCAGGTGACCTCCTGTTTGTGTCCGGTCAGGTCGGCAGTCGCAGCGATGGCTCGCCCGAGCCGGACTTTGAGGCTCAGGTTCGCCTGGCATTCGCCAATCTCGAGGCGACCCTGCAAGCGGGTGGATGCGGGCTTGACGATATCGTCGACGTGACGACATTTCATACCGATCCCGAGAATCAGTTCGGCACGGTCATGACCGTTAAAAGCGAAGTCTTCCCGGAAGCGCCTTATCCGAATTGGACGGCGATCGGCGTCAACTGGCTCGGGGGGTTCGACTTCGAGATCAAGGTCATCGCCCGTATTCCAGGCTGAATTCATCAGGCGGAGCGGGCGACGGGATAACCCGACACTGCACTCGACCAGCCCGGCGCGAACCGTCCTCGCGAATCGTGAGCTGGTCGGTGCCGGACCAGCCAATGAATGTCTGTCCGTTCGGCATTTGTCATCAGGGCGAAACGATTCGCGGGCTTATTGGTAAGTAAATTGCCGATTTGGAGATCGCATTAGTAATAATCACATACCCAGGAAAACACTATGTCACAAAAACTCTCAGGAAAAATTGCGCTTGTCACTGGCGGCACCAGCGGCATCGGTCTTGCTACTGCTAAGCGATTTGTCGCTGAAGGTGCCTATGTTTTCATCACGGGTCGTCGCCAGCCTGAACTCGATGCTGCTGTAAACGAGATTGGTAAGAACGTGACTGGCATTCAGAGCGATGTCTCAAATCTGGCAGACCTCGATCGTCTTTACGCCACGGTCAAGCAAAAGCAAGATCGCTTGGATGTAATCTTTGCCAATGCTGGCGGTGGCGAACTCATCCCGCTTGGATCGATCACCGAAGAACACTTTGACAAAACCTTCAACACCAATGTCAAGGGTCTACTTTTCACTGTGCAGAAGGCACTACCGCTGATGCCAGAGGGCGCTTCCATCATTCTGAATGCCTCAACTAATTCCATCAAGGGTATCCCAGCCTTCAGCGTGTATGGCGCTACCAAAGCCGCCGTGCGATCGTTTGCCCGCACCTGGACACTCGACCTCAAAGACCGCCAGATTCGAGTGAATGCGGTCAGCCCTGGTTTCATTCCGACTCCCGCTTACGATCTTCTCTGGGGACTCAGTGAAGAGCAGTTGAAAGAATTTGTGGCGAGCCAAGCTAACAATATCCCATTGGGACGAGCTGGTACGCCCGACGAGATCGCCAAAGCCGTTGTCTTTTTGGCTTCAGATGACAGCAGCTTTGTCAACGGCATTGAGCTATTCGTTGATGGTGGCATGGCACAAATCTAAATGGGTGCTGTGTCCAGAGCGGACAGCTAACAATGCAGCAGACGGTTTAAAGCCGCTAGCGCTGCGTTCGAGTTTCTTTGTCGCCGCTGATTTGAGCCATTGGGCGTTTTGGGTGATGTGAGGTGTGGAACGGATGACGGATAAACTTGAGCAGAACAAACAGGCGGTCACAGCATTTTATGACCTGATGTTCAATCAGTGTCAGCCCGCAGAAGCCATCGAGAAATATGTCGGCGACGTGTACATCCAGCACAACCCAGCGGTGGCCGACGGGAAGCAGGCTTTCATCGAATATTTCGAGAGGATGGCGAAAGAATATCCGGGCAAGTGCGTCCAGTTTAAGCGCGTCTTCGCTGAAGGCAATTATGTAGTCTTACATTGCTACCAGCAATGGCCGGGCGACAACGACTGGGCAGGCATCGATATCTTCCGCCTGGATGATAAAGGTAAGATAGTCGAGCATTGGGACGTGCTTCAGACCATCCCGGAAGCGTCGGCTAACGATAACACGATGTTCTGAACAGTCGAGTGCTGGTAGTGTGAAGGCCGGTTTGTGGCACGCCTAAATAGTAGGCAGTGGAATTCAGATGTAACTAAGGCGATCGCAGCCATTTTATCAGTCGCATAGTAACACCATAACAATCTGACAAACTGTCCTAAGAATCTGAAAGAAACCGAGCATTAGAATTCATTACACTTCGGTTAAATCAGACGAGAATCCAATGCGGTATTCATAGGAGATTGCAATGCCTTACGTTACTGTTGGTCAAGAAACCTCTGTAAACATTGATATCTACTACGAAGATCTGGGAACAGGTCAACCCGTTGTACTGATTCATGGATTTCCATTGAACGGACATTCCTGGGAAAAGCAGGTCTTGGTTCTGCTGAACGAAAGATATCGGGTGATTACCTACGATCGCCGAGGATTTGGGAATTCTAGCCAACCCTCATTCGGTTATGACTAACGATACCTTTGCAGCAGATTTGAACGTGCTGATGACCAAGCTTGACTTACATGATGCTGTGCTGGTCGGCTTTTCAATGGGAACAGGCGAAGTTACGCGATACCTTGGCAAATATGGCTCAGAGCGGGTGCAGAAAGCCGTACTGATGGCTCCAGTGCCGCCCTTCCTACTGAAGACCGACGATAATTCTGAAGGTGTTGACCAAAGCGTTTTCGATGGCATTATGAAAGCGATTGTTGAAGATCGTCCAGCTTACTTTTCTGCATTTTTCAGAAAATTCTTCAATATGGATGTGTTGCTTGGCGATTCTCGTTCCGAGAGGTTACACCAACGCATCAGCAATGATGCCATTCAAGCCAGTTCTGTGCAACCTGGCAGTACAGTCACAGTTGCACTAGCAGTTCAGCGAAATCCAAGTTAGGGCGGAGTGTATGAGTTTGGAGTGACTGTCTATCCAGTTGGAGAACAGAAAAAGATGATGAACCAAAACAAAGAGATTTACGAGTGCGTCATTGTCGGTGGCGGTTCCGCTGGACTCAGTGCGGCACTGCTTTTAGGCAGAAGTCGCCGTCGAGTGTTAGTCTGCGACAAAGGGAATCCGCGTAACGCTCCCGCACACGAGTCGCACAGCTTTTTCACCCGCGATGGCATCAGTCCGCATGAACTTTTGAGCATTGGTCGCGACCAACTCAAACCTTATAAAAGCGTTGAATTTCAAGCGATCGGGGTCAAGGAAATCAATCCATCCGGCAATCAATTTGAAGTTGTGTTTGAGGATGGCACGATAAAAAAAACGCGCAAAATTTTGCTGGCTTTCGGGGTAATGGATGAATTTCCAGCTCTCGAAAACTTTGGTGATTTCTGGGGCAAAAGCGTGTTTCATTGTCCCTATTGCCATGCCTGGGAAGTGCGCGACGAGCCGCTTGCCATTGTTGGAAATGGCGAAACGGGCATCGAAATGGCGGCATTGCTGAAAAATTGGAGTGCTGATTTAGTCCTCTGCACCAACGGCAAAGCCGATCTAACCGCTGATCAAAGGACACTGTTGGAAAACCACAAAATCCTTGTTCGCGAAGAGAAAATCATCCGACTCGAAGGCGATAACGGACAATTAGAAAACATCGTTTTTGAGACAAACGAGAAAATTGCGCGTCGTGGAATACTGATCCGACTAAAGCAAACACTCCATTCAAACCTAGCTGAAAAGTTAGGCTGTGAGTTGAATGAATTCAACTTAATCAAGACGACCAATGTTTTTAACGAAACTAGCGTCAAAGGTGTTTATGCGGCAGGTGACATCACTTCACCCATGCAAGTGATCGCCGCTGCTGTTTTTCAGGGTAGCGTTGCTGCTGGCGGCTTAAATCACTCTCTGATTATGGAAGATTTCGTCTAAATCAAGGTAATTCAATCTTCATCAGAACAAGCATCGTGGCTGGTCTAGTTTCATAGACCAAGAGAGTAGGGAAAGTCATGCGTGTTAATTACATATCAAGTCTACAGAGCGATCTAATGATGCAATCTTTGTGGTTTTTTGGTTCTTACCTTACCATCCTTGCTGATCGCACCACGACCGGAGGATAGTACGATCTAATTGCAGGCTACTTTCCACCTGGCTCCCAGACTCCTCCCGATCTCCACACGCACCATTCTGAACAACTCTATGTGCTGGAAGGAGAATTCACGGTCTGGGCAGGGGAGAACAAAGTTTTACTTGTTGTCATTCTTGGCGAACCGCACGCCATCAACTGAACTCACGCTGATTGGGGCAATCCCTTGTTGTTGGACTTTCTTTAGGGGTGATTATCTATCGAGTCCTTTATCGCTAAAAGGGTTCTAATATGTTTTCTAGACTGATGATAGCGGTTGCAACCACAGTGCTAATGATTGTGACCTCTTGTATTTTTCCAGCGGTATCACTGGACAAAAGTGCGATCGCTCAAGTGCCAGGTGTCTATCCATTCAAGTTAGGTGATTTCACAATTACAGTCCTGAGCGACGGCACACTCCCCCAGGATCTACATACGCTGCTGTCGAATACGAACCCAACAGAAACCGATCGCCTGCTTCAGAAAAACTTTCTGACTAATCCTGTCGAGGCATCGATTAATGCTTTCTTGATCGACACTGGAGATCAACAAGTACTCGTGGACACGGGAGCCGGAACCTTTTTTGGTCCAAAACTGGGCGGCAAGCTTCAAACATCGTTAAAGGCAGCAGGCTACACGCCTAACGAGATTGATGCAATCCTCCTGACTCATATTCATACGGATCATAGTGGGGGGCTGGTCGAAGCTGGTCAACGGGTGTTTCCTGCCGCCACGCTTTATGTCGGCAAGCCAGATGTCGATTTCTGGTTTGATCGAGCGAATGCCACGCGATTCAACGTTGCTGAAAAGTACTTTGACGAAGCCGCGAAAACTGTCAAACCTTATTTAGATGCAGGCAAGGTGAAATCGTTTTCCGGCAAGACAGCCCTTCTACCGGGAATCACCGCGCATCCCACACCCGGACACACCCCTGGTCATAGCTGCTATGTGGCGGCAAGCAAGGGCGAGAGCATCGAGTTTTGGGGCGATATTGTTCACTTTGCTTCGGTGCAATTTCCCAAGCCAGAAATTACAGTTGCTTATGATGTCGATGCCAATGCTGCTGCGGCACAACGCAAAAAACAGTTTGCGAGAGCGGAAACATCCCGAATTTTGGTAGTAGGCGCACATTTGCCCTTTCCCGGCGTTGGACACCTTCGGGCAGCAGATCAAGGTTATGCCTGGGTGCCAGTGGATTACCGCTGGCGTGAACCCTAAAGGATTCATAGCAATCATTTTAGCAACTTGATGATAGTTGCGATGCACCACAACTATTCGAGCAAACTTCAAGCTATTGAGCAAAACCTCATGAATGACTACTCTACTACTCTAGAGACACAATTGAATACGATGAGAACACAAATCTCTAACAGCCTTGAAAAAACACGAGACCGGAGAGATACACTCAAACGTACAAACTCTCGCTACATCACAAGCAATATCATTCTCAGCGCCCTAGCCACACTCCTAGCAGGCATGGCGGGAACGATCGGCAATGCTCAAAAGCGGATATACAGCGAGTTAATTTTTGATTTTTGATGGTGGACTTACAGCGAACCGATCCATTTCAAGAGAGAACAAGTGGGCTTGATTTTTAAATCGTAACTAAAGGAGTTCTATGTCAACTTTTGTCTTAGTTCATGGCTCCTGGCATGATGGTTCTGCTTGGCAAGCAGTCGTTGACCATCTAGAAGCAAAAGGACATCTGGCGTTTGCTCCCACAATCGCAGGTCATGGGAAAGGCGTAAATAAAAACGTTAACCATGCTCAATGTACGCAATCGATTGTTGATTACATTGTGAGCAAAGACTTAACCGATATTGTTCTCTTAGGTCATAGTTTTGCCGGAACAATCATTGCGAAAGTTGCTGAAGCGATTCCCGATGGCTTCGCCGGCCAAAGGCAACGCATTCGACGGCTCATCTTCTTCGATGCCTTTGTCCTCAACGATGGAGAGAGCCTTAGAGATAACGTTCCACCGCATCTTCAAACATTACTCGACGAGCTAGTTAGAGAATCAAACGATCAGATGATGGTTATACCTTTTGAGATGTGGCGAGAAGCGTTTCTCAACGATGCTGACCTCGATTTGGCTCGATCAAGTTACGCACAACTATCTCCTGAACCGTATCAACCGTGGATTGACAAGCTGGACTTGAGGCAGTTTTACTCGCTGCCCATTCCTAAAAGTTACCTCTACTGTACAGAAGACACTGCCCTGCCTCAAGGCGAGTGGGGATGGCATCCCAGGATGTCTAACCGCTTAGGGCAATTTCGGTTCGTGCAAATGCCCGGTAGCCATGAGGTGATGTTTTCTAACCCTGTCGGTTTAGCAGAAAAGATTATTGTGGCAGGACGGGACTAGCAACAGGATGGTTACATAACAAAATAAACGAGTTGCCGTTCTTTGAGAAGTAGAAAAATAGCTTGAACACCGTTGAGTGACTCAATTTACAACACGGAGAGAAACAAGGAGAAATTATGGAAACCAGACAAATCGCCGTCATAGAGCGACTGCAACAAGCACAGAACGCACAAGACCTGGAAGCGCTTTTAGCCTGCTTTGCACCCAACTTTCAGGGCAATCATCCACTCCATCCTGAGAGAGGTTTCGAGGGAATTGAGGATGTCCCTAAGAATTGGTCTGTCATATTCCACAACATCCCAGACTTTCACTCAGAGTTGCTCCGTTTGGCAGTAGAGGGTGACACAACCTGGGCTGAGTGGCACTGGTTCGGCACCCATCGTGATGGTACGCAGTTTGGTATGCGCGGCGTGACTATTGTTGGTGTACAAGCGGATCGGATCGAGTGGGCACGCTTGTATATGGAACCTGTATCAGCGAGTAGCGAATAACCCGTAAACTCAGCAGGAGATTTCATTTTCATTCCTCCTGGTACTCCCCATCAACACCAAAACCTGGTCAAGCATTCTGTTGCGCAGGTCAAGTCAATGACATGTTCAAAACTGAAAAATCACGACAAGAATTACTGGTCAACCTCTTTGGATTTCGACTCTCATTTCAAAAGAGACCGCTAAAGCATCCACTTGAACAAAGGAGCGATTCAAATGTCAGAGAACAATAAAGCAATCTTAGAAGCGGCAAACGCGGCGATCGCGCTCAGGCAACTATGAAGGATTCTTGTCGTTCTGCGCCGACGACACGGAATGGACGTTTGTAGGCGACAAGACCCTGAAAGGAAAAGAAGCCGTTCGCCAATGGATGGTAACGGAGTATGTGGAACCACCTTTGAATATCGTCGCGAACTTAATTGCTGAGGGTGACTTTGTCACGGCACTCGGCGACCTCACCCTGAAGGACGAAGACGGAAGAGCAACTCATTACTCGTACTGCGATGTCTGGCGTTTTCGCAACGGCAAGATGGTCGAATTAAAAGCTTTCGTCATCCAGACCAAGGTCGAGGCTAAAATCAGCAGCGCGGCGTAAACAATCTGTAAAAGTCAGGATATATTCTTGCAAAATGCGATGAGATCCAATGGGCAAGGTTCACCAGCATCGTATGGATCAAGGACGGGACTGGCTTTTCTGCACCCATTTCCCTGAGCCGAAGCAGGGCACCTCATCCCAAGCGGGCCTAGTCAACCATGCCGTCTATTTCGGCGTTGCCCAATAAAGAATGATTCAAGTAGATACTGGAATCCGACGATGC
>NZ_JCACKG010000062.1:0-21966 GCF_059505265.1 Myxacorys chilensis
CAGCCAACTCTGCGGCTTCCACTTGCGTGAAGCCCTGTTCTCGTGCCGTCATATACACTTGAGTTTGATATGTTTTAATTTTTTCAGACACTCGGCGAGTCTCCATGTACCAATGGAACTCTTTCAGGGTGTCTTTTTTGTAGCTGTTGCTTCTCTCATGAGAGAAGCAGTCTTTTGGCGATCATCCGGAGAATGAAATCACTCGCCAATCCCCTGACATTCACCGCCAGCTTCTATTGTCATCCAACACACGCTAGTCAAAACTTATGCGCTTTAGCGCAAGGCTTTAGCTGCTACACATCTTCTGTTAGCGAGGTTGTTAGACGTTGAGAGGTAATTATGGAATTCTCGATGGAACGGAAGTTGATGGAATTTACGGCCCAGTGCGTCCTGCAACAACGAGTTAACTTGGGCTTTCAGCCCTGAAGGAACTTATGCACTTTCAGTGCATAGTGGTTTAGCCCCAAATATCGACGCAAAGCCATGTATCAGGAATTGCGTCGATATTTAGGCAAAATCTTCCACGACCTGGCGCGGCAGAAAGAGTGTCGGATCGAAGAAGGGCACCTGTGTGCGGATCATGTCACATGCTGATCTCGATTCCCCCCAAGTACTCAGTGTCGCAAGTGATAGGATTTATCAAAGGTAAAAGTACGTTTACCCCGAAGGGGGAACTACTTCGCAAAGCGATTGCCCGAAACTATGGTGGAAAACGGAAGAACTTCGTGGGACAGCATCTCTGGGCGCGAGGGTACTATGTTTCGACGGTAGGGCGGGATGAAGGAACCGTTCGTAAGTACATTCAGGAACAGGAGCAGGAAGACCAACGGATTGAACAGTTGCGGTTATCGGATGAATGATAGAGGCTAATCCGCTTTGAGCGGTTTCCCTTTCCAAACCTCCGGCTTTGCCAGAGGTTGGTGACTCAGATTCTAAAAGTTGAAAATCCCCAAGTTGAAAACATTGAAGGTATAGAACATTTAGCACTTAGCCACTGGATGGTATGTCCAATTCAGCTCGAGCCCACTGTCCTAAATTCGCGGCTGCCTCATACGTGCTTTGGAGGAAATGCAGCACAGCTGTATCTGGATCGGCAGCTCGTCGTACGGCTTCATACGGCAGAATGAACTCTTGCATCTCTGGGCTGTAAAAAGCTTCTTTCGGTTGAATTAAATACTCTTTGAATCCTTCCGGTGCTGGATAGGCATAAGCGTAGAACAGCGCTTCGGTTGAACCAGCTCCGAACCAGAAGCCGCAACTGCTGACTTCGTGGGAATATGCTTCTCGCGTGACCCAATCTGCCATGTTGGGCACACCCCCTGGATGCTCTGGTGCCCGTCGTCCAGAAAAGCGAGTCACCACCAGATCAAAGCTGCCCCAGAAGAAATGCACTGGGCTGCACTTGCCACCGTAGCGGGAGCGAAACACCTTCAGGATGCGATCGGCTTGCACCAGAATGTGCCAGAAGCGTTGAGCAGACTCTGGATCGTAAGCAGCATGTTGATCATCCTGCTCAAACGGAATCGGTTCAGCCACTTCTTGGGGCATCGTCCAGATCTGCACCTCAATGCCGATTTCGCTCAAGGTGTTCATGACGTCATGGTAAAAATCAGCTACCGATCGAGGAACGAGGGCAATACTTCTGGTTAAGCCATCGCTCGTCTCAATTTTGAGTTGGTGATCAAGAAAATCAAACGTGATTTGAAAGCTATGAACACCGTTAGGAATTGTTGAGGTTGTTAATCCGCGTGGCGTCACATATAGCGTCGAGTGCCACCAATGATTAATTTTAGGAGCTAAGACTAACCGAATTTTGCCGACAATCTGAGTCTACAGATGCAGGGTTTCGTAGGTGTCCTGCCAAGCTGAGACTGACAAGGGAAGCCAAAGATCGGTTGACGAACGATGAGCAGAAGTCGCCATGATATGAATTTCCGTGCTCAGAGTTGGCAGTAGATACGACAACCTTACCAGCATCAACGACAAACTATCTCAAGGTCTATCATTAATGTTTGTCATTCTGAGCCACCAGATTATGAGCGATTGGCAGAGTAATTAATGATGCTATTTTTTCAATACGGTATGCTGGGAATCAAAAAAAGATCGATCACTTCGCCTAAGCCAATTCCTAAACCAGCAATTGCGGCAAACCAGAGTAATATCTGATGTTGCTCAAATTGAGCAGAACGCATTTCAAGATCAGCCCAAAACGTCGCCACGACAGGGAGAAAAATTAACCCCAAGAACTGAAAATCGCTTACGAAGAGGATGAGACATAGGCTGATCGCCAAACTGATCGCTATGGTGATGAACAAGCTTTGAAAGCTAAACCATGACAATTGCTTGAGTAGAGGAGTTCCTTTTCCGATAGTTGTCAGCATTACAGCAATCACAGTTGCCCCAATGAGCCAAATAATGTGATGCACGGCTAAATACCATCCCAGGAAGGCATACGCTAACCACAGTGTTCCTAAAGCTAACCAAGGTATCCTACCAAGAGGTTCAGTATTCATGTAGTGTTAGCTCCAATGTGATTGATTAAGTAGTAGATGAATACACGAGCTTTCGATCACTGCAATATTACAAACGACTTTCTGAGTATGTAGTAACTATCGGTAGAGCTTACCGAATCTTTAGTTTCCATACATCCATCTTGATAAGTAATGACTGCGATTTCATCCTAGGTGGAATATCCAATTTTCTGCCTTGGCTAAGCGATCGCTCAATCTTTGAAAATTCTTAGACTTTGAGAATTCTCAGAACCACCCTCAACCGTTACTGTTAAAAGAAGTGATCGATAATTGCTTAATATATATAGTCATTTATTTGAACAACTTGACGATTCATTCATTATTTTAACGATAGGCTTAGGTTATTAAATGAAGACAAAAAGAAACTACTTTTATCTATCCGGTTTTATTGGTCTAGAGCAATTCCCGTCTTAATACAGTTTTTACAAGGAGATGAACATGAATAACAATGATAGTTACAACTTTGGCGTTAACTCTGGAACTCGCAACCACAAAGGCGCTTTTGTTCGGCACACAGCTTACAAGTTGATTGAAGTCAATGAAGCGGGTTGGGCTGTGATTTGTCAAGATCAAGCCACTTGTCACTACGTCGATCCTTCCAGTTTACGAGTAATCAATCATCCGGACGGAAATCGCGTAGGTCATTCTGTGTAATTGTCTACCTACGCGATCTCTGGAGCTTCGTCAAACGAATATAGCTAGCTGATAGAGAAGACCACGCCGAAATTTAAGACTTTGCAACTAAGCTAAATGGTTAGCGAGAGCACTGCTAAAGTCTTCGTAGGATTTAGCACCGACCACCGTTTCTGCCAACTCGCCTTGCTTGAAGATCATGACTGCGGGAATGCTGCGGATACCAAATCTTTTAGCAACAGGCTTGTTGGTATCGAGGTCTAGCTTAAAGACTTTAGCGCGATCGCGATACTCCTCTGCCAGTTGATCCATTAAAGGAGCAACTAGTTTGCACGGCCCACACCAAGTAGCTGTGCAGTCTACTACAAATAGTGGCTCGGTTTCTAGCAGCGTATCGAACTCAGCTTCATCTTGAATATAAGCAGCAGTCATGGGCTTTCCTACAAAAACAGCATTATCTCATAGTCGCACTCTGTAAGACGCCGACAAGCATGTAGACCTGTGGTTAGAATCGCGCATCGCCCTTGTAAAATACGCGGTTAATTGCCTCTTTGCGACACGCATCGAAGCTGATTAACAGGTCTACACGCTACCATCCGTAGGCTTGAGCTTTAATTGCAAAGGAGATTAGGGCGTGTGATTAATTGAGCCAAACGACAGCAGCAGCGAGATAGATTGCCTCCAGAAAGTTCCTTGCTCGCTTGTCGTAGCGCGTCGCAATGGCTCGATACTGCTTGAGCTTGGCAGAGAAGTTCTCAATCAAGTGGCGGGCTTTGTACAGCTCTTTGTCATACTGGCGCAGATGCTTACAGTTGCGGCGCGGCGAGATCACAGCGGTCTTTCCCTACGCTTGTAGTGGCTCAATCACTCGCTCATCGGCATCGTAAGCTTTATCCCCAAGCACAGTGTCGGCAACCACAGCGGGTAGTAGCTGGTCGGTGCCGTCCAAATCGCTGCTTTATCCTGGGGTGAGGTGAAAGCTGACCGGGTTGCCCAACGCATCTACTACGGCATGAATCTTCGTGCTCAGTCCCCCTTTGCTGCGACCAATTGCTTCTGATTCTGGCTCCCCCCTTTTGCCCCCGCACTGTGCTGGTGAGCGCGCACAATCGTGGAGTCTATCATCGCGTATTCGTTGTCCGCATCGTCTGCTAAGTGTTGAAACACTCGCTCCCACACCCTCTTTGACCAGCGACTAAAGCGGGTGTGCACCACTCGAAAGTCGCCGAATCGCTCTGGCAAATCTCGCCAAGGAATGCCGGCTCGGTAGCGATACAGCACCGCTTCGACAAACAACCGATTGTCCTTTGCCATCACGCCCACAGACCCTTCACGTCCGGGCAGGAAATCTTTGATTCGCTCCCACTGGTCATCTCGCAGTGCGTATCGTCGAGGTGTCATGAGGTCTCTGCTCTTTTCATCTCTTGGTTTTCTGCTTCCAGTTTAACTATTTGATGGCACGCTCTAGACATTCTGATCAAGGATTTGCTGCTAACTAGATTTACAAGTAATTCTTTACGAATCTTGTATCTCTGTGGAGGCTTTGTCTTCAACTTCAACCCAGGAAAGCCCAAGGAATTGACACTCGGCATCCTACAAGTTCTGCGCCAGAGCTATCACAGCGTCAACGAGCCAAACATTCACTTCTTTAAACGAAAAGAAGCCCTCGAAATCTTGAGGGCTTCCTGAAAGGCCCACTGGACTTGAATTTTAAAACGGAGAGAGAGGGATTCGAACCCTCGGTAAAGTTACCCCTACACAGCATTTCCAGTGCTGCGCCTTCAACCACTCGGCCATCTCTCCAGATGGAACTGTATTTACAGTCATTAAGAATCAATATTAGCAGAAGTTGCCTCATACTGAATAAAGAACGAAAAAATTCTATCGTTATGACCGAGTTTTATACTGTCCGCGTTCATCATCGTCAAACCGGAACCAACTTTAGCTTTCGTGTGCCCAGCGATCGCTACATTTTGCACTCTGGTGAGCAGCAAGGCGTCGAGCTACCGTTCTCTTGTCGCAACGGAGCCTGTACCACATGTGCAGTTAAAGTTCTATCCGGTGACCTGTATCAACCCGAAGCAGTAGGACTGTCTCCCGACTTGCAGCGTCAAGGCTATGCGCTATTGTGCGTCAGCTATGCCCGTTCTGACCTGGAGGTCGAAACTCAAGATGAAGATGAGGTGTACGAGCTTCAGTTTGGGCGATTTTTTGGCAAAGGAAAAGTAACGCGAGGACTGCCGCTTGATGAGGATTAAGGAAAACTCTAGCGATCGCAAGTCGCCTCTGTAGCCTAGAGATGCAGGCAACCTACTACCAAAATGGTAGACTTGCTTTCGATCTTGTGTTCTTTAAACTCACGTTCTCTAACTTCAATGGTTCAACCTTCGCCAGGTCAACTTCAAGTCTTTCTCGACATCGCGACCGAGGCAGCGTCGTGTGCTGGTGCCGTTCTGCAAACTCACTGGGGCAAGTTAGAACACATTCGGGAGAAAGGGCGTCCGGGAGATTTAGTCACCGAAGCCGACAAAGCGGCAGAGATGGCAATTCTAGACGTGCTGCGACGGCACGTTCCAGAGCATTCCATCCTAGCGGAAGAGTCTGGGCAATTTGATAATACTCAAAGTGAATACCTATGGGCAATTGATCCGCTTGACGGAACTACCAACTACGCCCATCAATATCCCTTCTTCGCAGTATCAGTTGGACTGCTAATTAACGGCGTGCCTCACGTGGGCGTCGTCTTCGATCCGATTCACAATGACCTGTTTCGCGCCGCCAAGGGATTAGGAGCAACCTGCAACCGTCAGCCGATCCGCGTGTCACAAACGGCAGATTTAGAGCGGAGTTTGCTTGTGACAGGATTCGCTTACGATCGCCGCCAAACCTCGGATACAAATTACCCTGAGTTCTGTCATCTTACGCATTTAACTCAGGGCGTTCGACGAGACGGAGCGGCGGCGCTTGATTTAGCGTATATCGCGTCTGGACGATTAGACGGCTACTGGGAACGCGGACTCTCGACTTGGGATAGCGCGGCGGGGGTGGTGTTGGTGAGAGAAGCCGGGGGGGAAGTCACAGCGTACGATCGCACTCCCTTTGACTTCGCTTCTGGTCGCATCTTAGCAACCAACGGACAGATCCACGAAGCCCTTAGCCGCGAACTGATGCACGTCAAACAAGTGTCTTAACTACTGTCTTAAAATGCGTTATCCCTACTGATTTTTAAGGAACTATAAAGAGTGAGGAGCAGTGGGAAAGGGTCTTTCCCCTCACCTCTTTCCCCCACCCAGAATAGAGTCCATAGCAGAACAGGTAGACAACACGAACATGAGCTTTCAAATTAATCGGGGTTTATTCACGCTGGACATGAGTGACTACCACGCGATTTTGGGCGTGTCCGTCGAGTCCGACGTGAAAGACATTCGGAAGAACTACTTAAAAATCGCCCGGCGTCTCCATCCAGATAGCTGCACTGCTGACACCGAACACGCCAAACAGCTTGCCGCGCAACTGCTTTCAAAGCTAGTGAATCCAGCGTGGGAAAAGCTCTCTCAGGAGAAGAACCGCACCGAACACGAGTTGTTACTCAAGCTCAAAGGACAGGCAGCGGCTCGCAAGCGTCATGAGATTGAGCTAATGAGCAGCGTGGCGCAACAAATGCTTAAAGCTGGCAATCCTGACCAATTTTATCGGTCTGCTTTGCAAGATTTAGCAGAACGTCAGTTTCAGCACCTCGATCAAGTCCCAGAAATGGTGGCGCAATTGAGTGAATTGAACATGGCCTATCTAATGCGCCGAACGGGTTTAGATGAAACAACGAGTGGAACCAAAACAACCTACACCGGAGCGTCTGCCACGTCTTCACCCACATCTTCACCCACGGGAGCATCGACAGGAGCGTCTACAACAGTCGTGCCTGCAAAGCCTTCAGAGTCGGTTGCTGATCAATATTATCGGCGGGCAGAAAATTTCATGGCTAAAGGAAATTTTGCTCAAGCCACACTAGAATTGCGCGATGCCCTAAAACTTGAACCCAATAACAGCCGATGCCATAGTCTAATGGGAATGGTGTATTTGCGGCAAAATCAAGCGACAATGGCAAAAATCCATTTCAACAAAGCCCTAGCGCTCAATCCTGACGATCCGATCGCGATCGAGGGAAAGCAAAAAGTTGATCCGGCTCCATCGACTTCCCAAAGTGCGGCAAAACCTGGTAAGAACGATCGTAACCTCAAGTCTAATAGCGGACTGTTTAGCAGTCTATTTAGTGGAAAGAAAAAATAATGGTTTATCAGCCCCCAGCAGGCGCACGCGATTTATTGCCCCTCGATGTTGCCCAAAAACACTGGCTTGAAGAACGCTTGCAGCAGGTGTTTCATCGCTGGGGCTATCACCGCATTATCACCTCCACGTTAGAGCGATTAGATACTCTTATGGCGGGCGGCGCGATCGCACGCTCAACGGTGATCCAACTCCAGCACCTTGACGATGAACCTCTGGGTTTGCGTCCAGAGTTCACCGCGTCGATCGCACGAGCGGCCATTACACGGATGGCAGGCAGCACCTATCCGCAGCGGCTCTACTACAATGCCAACGTGTTTCGCCGATCGCAAGAAGGCGATCACACGCGGCAGCAGGAGTTTTATCAAGCAGGTGTCGAGTTGCTGGGTATGGGCGGACTGTTGGCAGATGCAGAAGTATTAATGCTGCTGATGGATTGCCTAAAAAATCTGAATTTATCGGGACATTTGGTGTTAGGCGAAGCAGGGCTAACGCGATCGCTGCTGTCTATTTTTCCAGACACGTTACGCGACACCGTTCGTTACGCGATCGCCAATTTAGATCGGATTGCCCTAGAAACAATGTCAATGTCAGAGGACTTGCGCGATCGCGCCCTGACACTGCTCGATTTGCGCGGTGCTCCTGCCAATGTCTTGCAAAAAGTGGGTCAACTGCCGCTCAATTCATCGCAACAAGAAACCGTTCGCAATCTAAAGTCGTTAATCGATCTGTTGCAAGACAGCCAAGCGGAAGTGCCGATCGTGCTGGATCTGAGCCTGATTCGCACGTTCGACTACTACACCGGAATCGTGTTTGAAGTCGTCGGTCAGTCAGCGTCAGGCCAAACCTTGATCGGGCAGGGCGGACGCTACGATCAGCTTCTCGGGCTATACCATCCCCAAGGCGAATCACTGCCGGGGATCGGATTTTCGCTTCAGCTTGAAGCCCTGCATCAAATTTTGCTGTCGTCAGGACAACTGCCAACCAAAGGACCTACAAGCGATTGGCTTGTTGTTTCGGAGACGTCGCAGACCCATGCGATCGCTTTTACTCACGCTCAAAAGCTGCGAGACTCATCCGATCTCGTTCGGGTCGAGATGGACTTAAGCGGCCACGATCACGATCAGATTCGAGAGTATGCCCGGGGTCGTCGCATTCCTCAAATTGCCTGGATCGAGTCTGATGGTTCCGCCGCGATCGAACGGGTGAATTAAGGAACAGGAACGATACAATAAATCTTTGGGCTACCCGATGTTAGAAGATTCTCTTCTTTCCTCGCGAAGCGGGGCATCGCCCTCCCTCCTTCCTCTTCCTTCATCCCTAACGAACCCCTGTGTCTCATACGATTGTTACCAACATCTGCGAAGGCGTCGCCGACTGTGTCGATGCTTGTCCTGTCGCGTGCATCCATCCAGGCCCTAGCAAAAACACCAAAGGAACAGACTGGTACTGGATTGACTTTTCAACGTGTATTGATTGTGGAATTTGTTTGCAAGTTTGTCCGGTTGAAGGCGCGATCGTGCCCGAAGAACGCCCCGATTTGCAAAGCACACCGCAGTAAATTTATTCGTAAACACTAATGCAGGAGTAACGTTCAGTGTATGAATCATTGATCGGTTGCTCCTTGCTTACCTCTAACCGCTATGACCTCTAACTGCTATGACAACCACGACTGCCCTGCTTGACGTTCAAGATGTTCACGCTGGCTACATCAAGGATTTGAACATTCTGCAAGGCGTTAATATGCGGGTGTATCCTGGCGAGTTAGTTGCCATTATTGGCCCCAACGGAGCGGGTAAATCAACCCTTGCCAAAACAATCTTCGGACTACTGACTCCAAACACAGGTAGCATTCAGTTCAAGGGACAAGCGATCGGGGGGCTGAAGTCGGATCAAATTGTGCGGCGAGGCATGTGCTACGTTCCGCAACTGGCGAATGTATTTCCGTCGCTGAGTGTGGAAGAAAATTTAGAAATGGGCGCATTTGTGCGAGATGTTGCTCTTCAACCGCTCAAGGATGATATTTTTGCTCGGTTTCCGAGATTGGCAGAACGCCGCAAGCAGCGAGCCGGAACGCTTTCAGGAGGAGAGCGCCAGATGTTAGCCTTGGGCAAGGCGCTGATGCTCAAACCAAATCTGTTGTTGCTCGATGAACCGTCTGCCGCTTTGTCTCCCATTCTGGTGAGTGCGGTGTTCGAGCAAATCAAGCAGATTAATCAGGATGGAACAGCGATCGTACTGGTTGAGCAAAACGCCCGCAAAGCGTTAGAAATGGCAGATCGAGGCTATGTTTTAGAAGCAGGGCGCGATCGCTTTGAAGGCGCAGGCTCGGACTTACTCAATAATCCAAAAGTCGGTGAACTCTATTTAGGAGCAGGCAAAGCTCATTAGCGATTGGTCTGCCTTCTAGGGGTTCTGTCGGTTGGCAACGAGAAACCTGCACAAACGTCTTGTATGTGTTGCAGCGAAGCCATGTTTACGATTCGGTTGACATCGCGGTTTGTACAGCTTTCATGCTCGCCGCTTGGTAAACGGCTTTAAAGTATTCCATGACCGCTTGAGTTTCCGCTGCATCCGCTTTCAACGGAATGGAACCTAACACATCTAAAATTGTCTCACTGGTTGGTGGAGGCGTGATGACAATGAGCGATGGTTCGAGCTGCTCTTGGTACTCCCAAAAGCGATCGCAGTTCAAAGGTGTAGGTCGAGGCGTCTGTGAGACAGGCACAGTTTCATCCGACGGTGCTGCGGTTCCATTGGAGTTGCGCTCTGCGCTAATCGCGTCTCCCGCTCCCCGAATTTGGCGCAAGTCAGCAATAATTTGTTCTTTCGTTCGTCCTCTCAGTTGAAATAACACAAACGGATCTTCACTAAAGCGATCGCCGAGTAAGTAATAGACTGCGCCAATGTGTTTACACGGATTCGCTGGATCAGGACACGAACAGCGGCTGTGAATATCAAATTTATTGAAGGGAAATAGGCTCAATCCGTTTGCCGTAAAGACATCTTCAATATTTTGCGGCATTTCTCCCGCTAAAAGTTTTGCCGAGAAGATCGCGCGTTCTGCCATCGATTCAACAACATAACTCCATTGCTCATCGCTAAACGGATCGAGCGATAGAGAGACGTGGTAAGGTTCGGGAGCCGTGCCTTGAACGGCGGCGGTTACTTTTGCGCCTTCAAACTCAAGACTCAACACATTTCCTTCTCTAGCGTAGGTTCGCGCTCTGGCTAAGCGACGAATCCAGCCAAAGGATTCGAGAACATCGATCCAACGCTGTGCCCACCATTCGCGGCTTGGTTGAGAGTAGGAGTCAGTCATGAGGGATGAGGGATGAGGGATGAGGGATGAAAATGTAGTTTGTGAAAGCTAACTTAGGCTCACCGTACAAGCACTTTAACTTCTCAATAACGCCCGAAACCCGGCTTGATGAAAATGGTCGTCTGCCGTTAGCGCATCTGTCATTTCCCGATTCTGCATCACAATGAATGAGACACAATCAGCTAATCCCCACTCTTTGTCTTCTCGGCGTTTGAATAGATTGAACGCCGTCATATATAACTCGTTCGTCAATTCAACTACTTCAACGTTTGGATCGGCGTTAGGGGATTCAAGAAGCTGGATTGCTGAAACTCTATATCTTTGTTTGGAGAGTGCATTTCCAATTTCTAGCAGTATTGCCTGGGTTGTTACCAAATGAGTTTTCTTGGCCTCAATTTGGTCAGCAAGCCGAATCGCCCTTATGTGGTTCTGATCCGTAGTAGAAGACAGGGCGATGGCGAAAGAGGTGTCTAGGAAGACTTCAATCATTACCTGAAACGCTTTCGCCATAAAAATGCTGGTCGATCTTCACTGACCAGTCTGGCTCACCCTGCAAACGCAAAGATTTAGCGGTTTGAAGAAACGACTTTGGTTGTTCCTCTGAACCGGGTGACACTGTTTCAACCGTAATCTGAACTCGTGTACCAGCTTCCAAATTCAAAGGCACTTGAGGATGTAGAGCGATACCATCAAAGACGGCTTCGAGGGCTTGAATCATCATAGCGTTTCACTATCTACAATCTGTCTTAAAGTATAGCCCGCCCTTGTAGTTAAGCTTTAGAGAACTGGCAAGAACTATGCTCGGTTGTTCCAAACCAGTTATTAACTAACCTCTGTATTAAGAACACAACCTATAGAAAAATCACGATAACGCCCCGCTTCACCCGCCGTTAGTGAACTCTCGCTCTCAACAGACTAATTTTATACGGTCGGTGTGCAAGCGGATTGTTAGATGCGTGCTACGGCATTACAGACCTGAGGAATGAGAATACTTCGCTTCCCCAGACCTGTTCTCCTCGCACACAAAAACTATGTCCATCAGCCTGGGTTTTACCAAATTTAGGAAAGATTAATAACTTATGTGGTTTATTTGTCTTTTCAAGTTCTTTTACCATCGTTTTTGTGGGGTTCAAATCATAGTCATTTTTCGCTTGAATGAGAAGAATTGGAACAGTAGCTGATTGGACTGCTTGGATTAAACGTGATCGCAGCTCAGGAACTTTCGACCAACTCATTGCTGCTGGAGCAAAGGTGATGGTTCCCCGTAGTCCAAGTTGCTTTTCCGTTGCGAGTACAGTTTGAATTCCTCCAAAAGAACAACCTGCCATCGCAATTCTGTTTGAATCAACATAAGGAAGTTGCTTGAGGTAGGATAAGGCAGCAATCACATCCTCTTGATGAGTTTCTTGAAGCTCAACAAACTTTTTCCCTCTTGTGAACTCTGGCTCCTGACGAATCAAATCCATAATGTACTCGCTTTGATCGCTGGAACTGCCTTGACCACGACGGTGCGGCACAAATACAACATAACCCCTATTGACAAAGGGTTTTGCCATCAACTTGCCTGACTTGGGATATTGTTCGCTACCATGATTCCACAGAATTGCTGGGTAAAGACCATCACCTTCCGGTTTATGGACAAACCCATGTAATGTCAGCTTGCCACTTGAGAATGTTATTTCTTCAGGCTTAGCCAGAGGCATCAACTCTTCTAACTGCTTCGCTATTAAGCTTTGGGTAAAACCGACCGTGGACAGCAGAAGCAATCCAAGAGTTTGAAGTTGCCGAATGAGAGGAACTTGAAAAAGGCTCATTTGCTTGCTTGTTCATGATGTCGATTTTTACAGCTTAGTCTTCAGCAACCATGAGCATCTAACAATAGATTTAGCAGTTCTAGTTTTATTCTTCGATGATAGCGCTGCGATCGAGTAATAGTAGGTTTCGCAGTTGGTCGGTGTTCAGCTCGGTTAGCCAATTCTCACCTGTTCCGACCACTTGTTCAGCTAACGCCTTTTTGCTCTCAATCATCTCGTGAATCCGCTCCTCTAGCGTTCCAGTACAGACGAATTTGTGAATTTGCACATTGCGAGTTTGTCCAATCCGAAAGACGCGATCGCTGGCCTGATTTTCGACCGCCGGATTCCACCACCGATCGAAATGAAACACATGATTGGCGCGAGTCAAATTCAATCCGACGCCGCCCGCTTTGAGCGACAACAGAAAGATGCGTGGGCCTTGCGGGTCGTGCTGAAACCGATCGATCATCGCTTCTCGCTGTTTCTTCGATGTTCCGCCATATAAGAACAACACTTCTCGCTCTAGTTGCCCTTCTAAATGCGATTTGAGAAGTTTGCCCCATTCTGCAAATTGCGTGAAGACAATCGCGCGATCGCCCTCGGCCACCGCTTCATCTAACATCTCGTCTAAGCGCTGCAACTTCGCAGATTGATTCCGAAACGGTCGGGTCGACGCATTTCCTTCAGCATTGACTAACACGGGATGATTGCAAACTTGCTTTAACTTCGTTAGCAATGCCAAAATAATTCCTTTCCGTTGGATTCCTTGAGCCGATTCAATTTCTTCTAGTGATCGATCGACAATGGCTTGATACAACGCTGCTTGCTCAGCAGATAATCCACAAAAGACGGTCATCTCTTGCTTTTCGGGCAAGTCTTGGATGATCGTGCGATCGCTCTTGAGCCGTCGCAAAATAAAGGGCTGAACCAGCGATCGTAAGGTCTGTAACGAAGTCGAATCGCCGTAGCGCTCAATCGGAATTGCAAATCGACGCTGAAAGAAATTCTTTGGGCCCAAATACCCTGGATTAAGAAAATCTAAGATCGACCACAGTTCCGACAGCCGATTCTCAACAGGCGTTCCAGTCAGCGCAATCCGAAAATCTGCTTCAAGCTGTCTCACCGCTTGCGATTGCTTTGCCTCTGGATTTTTAATATTTTGCGCTTCGTCTAACACAACGCCTTGCCATGCCACAGTGGTCAAGGATTTGAGATCCCGATTCAGCAGGGCATAACTTGTGATAATTAGCGCGTGTTGCTGTGCGGCTTTAGCAAACGCTTGTCCCTGAAGTCGCTTGTCGCCGTGATGCACGATCGCGCTCAGCGTTGGCGCAAACTTTTTCACTTCCCGTTCCCAGTTGCCCAAAACAGAGGTTGGACAAACTAACAAAATCGGTCGCTCTAAGAGGTTTTGTTGCTTCAGGTGCAGCAAGAACGCAATGAATTGAATTGTTTTACCGAGTCCCATGTCGTCTGCAAGACAAGCACCCAGCCCCCACTTCTCCAAAAAGGCTAACCACGCCACCCCGCGTGATTGATAGGCTCTCAATTCTCCTCGAAACTCCTTTGGTGTGGTAATCTCAGCCAGGGTTTGATTTCCAGTTAGTGCAGTGACTAGCTCTTGTAAGGCTCCAGAGGCTTCAAAGCTTACGACTGGAAGCTTCTCCATTGTTTGCGTATCACCCGTACTGATCCGCAAAGCATCTTCTAGCGATAGCGTAGTTTGATCTTTGCGAGCCGCAAAAAAGGATTGGGCAGAGCGAATGTCTTGCGATCGCAGTTCTACCCATTCCCCGTTAATCTCTACTAACGGCATGTTCTGCGCCACCAAGCGATCGAACTGCGCCTTTGACAAACTGTGTCCGCCAATCGACAACTCCCACTCAAAATTGAGCAAACTCTGCAATCCTAATCGGTCTTGCTTGCGCCGAGTCGAAGTCGAAGCTCGAATCTTTAGCCCCAGCCGATTTGCCCAGCCGCCACGCTCTGCCAAACTCGGCGGCAAAATTACGCCAAGTCCGCTATCTTGCAGCCGCCATGCCACATTCATAATGAAGTCATAGGCTTGCGTTGGCTCAAGCAGGCAGCGCTGCGGACGCACATCTTCTAAGCTCGATTCGATCAAAGGATACAACCGCGAGGCTAAGCCCAGCCCCATTAACAACGTCTCTTGAGGATGCTCGATCACGCGACCTGCGTAAATAAACCGCTCCACCGGATTTTGCCAAATCACAGGGGCACGAATGATCAAGTCAGCATCATCGACTGCTTGCAAGTAATACTCTAGAATCCAATCTCGTTGACCCAGGGCAGGTGGAACGAGCGCAAAACACACCCGAAACTGATCGGTCTGATAGTCCGCGATCGGAGCTTTCCAAGTCGCCAGTATGGGGGCTAACGAATCAACAGCAGAGCGATCAACGTCAGGGATTGAGCCTCTTAGTCCTTGCAGCCAAGATTTAATCGAACCTGTTCCGTTGGGTAACGGGGAGGCTGTGGCAGTTCCTCGGATCTGCTCGTCGATCATGTGATTAAGAAAATCAAGCAGTAGCGACTTCGGCTCAAGGGGTAACTGAATCGAGAGATCTTCCTGATCCGGCTGATAGGTGCGACAGATGGAGGGCATCTGCCGGACAAATTGCCTCAAACGCGCCTGATCAGTCGAGCTGTCAAGCAACACTTCCCACTGCGCGATCGCATGATCGTCCTCAACCATTAATTCTGGCAAAAACTTCGATCGCGCTAACAAATCTAATGCCCATCGCGCGATGTGTGACCAATACCGCAACTCGTCACTCAGAAACGTATCCTCTCCACTCGGCAATCCTAACGGCAGCGAATTCAAAAATTGAAACGCTTCTACTGGCGTTAAGCACAGCCCTTCAACCCGCCAAGGATGGAGAGTAATATCGGCAGACGCAAGCTCAGACGCTGATAAAAGTGGAACCAAATTATCGGTTGGCAATGCAATCACTTGAGTTTGCCACTCACCGATTGGCTCTGCTGCTCTCTTTCTTCCTCGTTTTGGCACGTCTTCAACCAGTTTGGCGAATGTAGGGAGGTTCAATCGCTTGCCATCATGAAGCGGTTTCAAGAACTCCAATAGATCTTTTTGATCCATCTCAAAAGGATGAATCAAAACTGTATTCGGTTCTGGCTGAACTGAATCATCTAGGCGTCGCCATGTCTCGCCCCACAAAAATAGACTCCCCTTCCTTGGGCTACCTCTGTCCTGACTTTGCAACCAGCTACCGTGTAAGACTGCCATTCGAGCTTCAAATCTCCGCGATGGGCTTCAAAAATGGGGAACGAAATTGTGTTGTATTAGACGCCCCAATCCTAATTTGACTCATGGAGCGACAGATGGTGACGATCCCGTGGCACTCCGCGATCGCAAAGTGCAAGTAGGCAACTCCATCTCACTGAGATCTTATCGAGCTACTTCAGCGTTCTAGTACTTCTGCTACAGACTGTAATGGGGAGCTAACCAGCCGCTTAAATAATTAATAAAAATTAAATTTCTACACAAATGGCAATCAGAGGAATGCAACCTAACGTGACACTAATCGCAATGTGTCTCACTAGACTTTAAACTTGCAGCAACACAAAGCCTTTCTAAATAATTCTACAGCATGAGCATCTTTGTCTGAGCTTGCGCGTGTGGCAAAAGCTTCTCTTCTCAACTCGATTCAAACCTTTCTAATAAGTCGATTTAGCGTGGCAAAACTGTAGGTGAGATGCGTGATTCTTCAACAATTGCCGACAAAGAAAGCTGCATTAATCTATCAGTGCTAGGATTGCCTCAGTAGGAAAAAAGAACAAGAAAGGAAAGGAACACTTCATGCAAGAGTTCGAGAAGTCAATATCCTTTGATGGTAGGGATATTCGACTCAAAGTTGGAATGTTAGCCCCCCAAGCCGGAGGATCGGTCTTAATTCAATCAGAAGATACGGCAGTTTTAGTGGCAGCAACCCGTGCGAGTGGGAGAGAAGGAATTGATTTCCTTCCATTGCTGGTTGATTACGAAGAGCGGATGTACGCTGGAGGACGCATCCCCGGTGGAATTTTCAAACGTGAAGGACGCCCCCCCGAAAAATCGGTCCTCACGAGCCGCTTGATTGACCGTCCGATGCGCCCCTTATTTCCGTCCTGGTTGCGTGATGATATCCAGGTTGTAGCCACGACTCTGTCTATGGACGAGCGCGTTCCCCCCGATGTATTAGCGGTTACGGGAGCCTCGATCGCAACGTTACTAGCCAAAATTCCGTTCAACGGGCCAATGGCAGCTGTGCGCGTCGGCTTAGTGGGCGACGATTTTATTATCAATCCCACGTTTGAGGAGATTGAAACGGGTGACTTAGATTTAGTAGTCGCCGGATCTCCAGATGGCGTGATCATGGTCGAAGCGCGATCAAATCAGCTACCCGAAGCTGACATGATTGAGGCGATCGATTTCGGATACGAAGCGGTGCGTGATCTCATTCAGGCTCAGCGCGAGTTTATCGCCGCCCTCGGCATTGAAATGGTTAAGGAAGAAGCCCCGAAAGCTGATCCGACGCTGGAAGATTTCATCCGCGATCGCGTCACGGCTCCGGTGAAAGAAGTCTTAGTCCGCTTTGAGAAAGATAAAACTATCCGCGACGCAGCGTTAGATGAAATCAAGGAAACGGTTGTTCAAGCGATCGCGGAACTGCCGGAAGACGACGCTGTGAAGGTGGCGGCAAGCGACAATCCAAAAGTGCTGAGCAACACCTTCAAGTCCGTTACCAAAGCCTTGATGCGGCGTCAAATCGTGGAAGACGGAATGCGCGTCGATGGTCGAAAGCTCGATGAGGTTCGCCCCATCTCTTGCTTCGCTGGTGTCTTGCCAAAGCGAGTTCACGGCACAGGTTTATTCAATCGCGGACTGACTCAAGTGCTGTCTATCGCTACTCTTGGCAGTCCGGGAGAGGCCCAAAATTTGTTGGATGATTTCCATCCCGATGCTCAGAAGCGCTACATCCACCACTACAATTTCCCGCCCTACTCTGTTGGTGAAACTCGCCCGATGCGATCGCCCGGTCGGCGCGAAATTGGTCACGGGGCATTGGCTGAGCGATCGCTGCTGCCCGTGCTTCCGCCCAAAGAAGAGTTCCCATACGTGATTCGCGTCGTTTCGGAGGTGCTATCCTCTAACGGTTCTACCTCGATGGGTTCGGTCTGTGCTTCAACGTTAGCGCTGATGGATGCTGGCGTTCCGATTATCAAGCCCGTGAGTGGTGCAGCAATGGGTCTGATCAAAGAAGGCGAAGAAATCCGCATCTTGACCGACATTCAAGGCATGGAAGACTTTTTGGGCGATATGGATTTCAAAGTCGCTGGAACCGATACAGGCATCAACGCGCTGCAACTTGATATGAAAATTACCGGGTTGCCGATGGAAGTGATTGCCGATGCAATTAATCAGGCAAAACCAGCGCGTCTGCACATTCTGAGCAAAATGCTCGAAGCAATCGACCAGCCTCGTGCGGAAATGTCACCCTATGCGCCTCGCCTCCTGACAATCAAAATTGATCCAGACATGATTGGTTTGGTGATTGGTCCGGGTGGTAAAACGATCAAAGGCATCACCGAAGAGACAGGGGCCAAGATCGACATTGATGATGATGGAACTGTGACGGTCTCTGCGATCGATGGTGAAAAAGCAAAACGCGCCAGAAGTATTATCCAAGGCATGACGCGCAAGCTAAATGCAGGTGATACGTTTGCAGGCAAGGTGACTCGAATCATCCCGATCGGAGCCTTTGTCGAATTCCTGCCGGGCAAGGAAGGCATGGTTCACATCTCACAACTTGCTGATCATCGGGTTGGCAAGGTTGAAGATGAAGTCGCCGTTGGAGATGAAGTCGTGGTCAAGATTCGAGAAATCGACAATCGCGGCAGAGTTAACCTAACTCGATTGGGTATCCATCCTGACGACGCGACTGCCGCTCGCGAAGTCGTGGCGGGTTAATTAACTCATCTAGTCAATTGATTACGCTCTCTAGCCATTGAGGTTGGGGAGCGATTTTTTTACAAGCTCTGAAGCGATCGCGAAACGCGACTTTGTTATCAAGGATCGGAATGCTGTATCGAGGAGGCCTATCGTGAACTCAATACAGCTAAGTTGTATCAAAGAATTTTTTGCGCGAACTCGATACCACCAAGCTGTATCAGAAAAGGTTTTGTACAAACTCGATGTGAGAGTGAGGGAATCGAGTTAGATCAATGCAAAACTCGATACAGGATGGTGCGATCTCAATACCCGTTGATCAATTTCGACAGGCGAGGTGCGAATACGACATGGAGCAGAGCGATTTCAAGAATGAGGTGTGCAAGCAACGATTAGATCGGCAAACTTCAAATTTAAAAATCTATAATAAATTTGTTCTTATTCTCTGATAATAAAGTGCAGCAAAATCAACAATCTGTAGGACAGAATCTTCTTGGATTTTCACTTCTTGCTTTGATAGGTGTTGCAATCTACTTAATGATGAAGATTGCCGCAGATTTACTCCTTGCCCTTGATCCTAGAGTTGCGGCTGCAATAGTTGCAGCCTCTGCAACCGTTCTTGTCTCTGTATTTTCAGTTCTTGTCTCTAAGTTTTTAGAGCGAAGAGCAAAAATTATCCAAGAGATCCGCGATAAGAAAATTCCAGTTTATGAAGAGCTAATTGATTTTGTTTTTAAAATTGTAAGATCAAGCAAAAAAGGTGAGCAACTTCCAGAAGATGAAGTGGAAGATTTCATGTTCAGCTTTACACAACAAGTTATAGTTTGGGGTTCAGATAGTGTTCTACACGCATTCTATAAGTTCAGACATAATGGTGACTCTGGTGATGGTCAGCAAGCTGTTCTTTGTATGGAAGAGTTACTACTAGCTATACGTAGAGATCTTGGTCATGGCAATAAAGGGCTATCTCAAGGTAAAATCTTAGGCTTGTTTATCAATGATTTTGATCAATACATGGATAAATCTTCCATGCTACAACCGTCAGCTAATAACCCACTGGGCTGAAGGAAGCCGACAATGGAGTCTCCAAGGTGATTTGCAGCCGCTGACTAGGAACGTTAGATAGTGCGTCGCTAATCTTGCAAATTGAATTGACACGAGAGAACTCAACAACTTCCTACACTCTTAGTCTTTATTGCTTTCGCTACTTTAGCGATCGTAAATCAGCACTTTGAAACTTTGGGGTAAACCTGACATGACCATTCCTGCAATCGAACTGCCAATGGAAAAAATTGCTGAGTTCTGCGATCGCTGGCAAGTCATCGAGTTTGCCCTCTTTGGTTCTGTTCTGCGCGACGACTTCCGCCCCGACAGCGACATTGATGTAATGGTGCAATTTCATCCAGAAGCCCATCCAACCTTGTTTGACTTAACTTACATGGAGGACGAATTAAAAATACTCTTTCAGCGTGACGTTGATTTGGTTACTCGCAAAGGCATCGAAACGAGCCGTAACTATCTGCGTCGAAAGGCCATTCTCTCCTCTGCTCAGGTGATTTATGGAACGCGATCTTCAATCTCTACTTGATATTTTGCAGTCTGCCCAAATCGTTATGAATTACATTGTTGGAAGATCGCGGGACGAATTAACCACCGATCTGCAATTTCAAGACGCCGTGATCCGCAGATTTTTGATCATTGGCGAAGCCTCAAAACGAGTTTCTGAAACAACTCGACAAACCTTGATCACAATCCCCTGGGTTGCAATTAATGGTATGAGAAATCGACTCATACATGAATACGACGAGATCGATCTAGATACTGTCTGGGATACCGCAGTAAATAGTTTACCAGCTTTGATTTTAGAGATAGAGAAAGTAGTCCCTCCTGATGAGTAGCTCGTTATTCTGCCAAATAGATCTAATAAAAAAGGGGCTGAGATCTCAGCCCCTTTTTTATTCACTTAACTAACTCAAACTAGTCAAGGTTAGGCATCGACAATACTGGTTCAGTCTCACGGTTGATTCCTCTTTCAAAACCAGCCACAGCAGCGCGAGCGCGACCCGCGTGCCACAAGTGACCGATCAAGAAGAAGAAACCAAGCACAAAGTGAGAACATGCTAACCAAGCACGAGGAGACACGTAGTTAAACGAGTTGATCTCCGTTGCCACACCACCTACTGAGTTCAAAGAACCCAAAGGCGCATGAGTCATGTACTCAGCCGCACGTCGTGCCTGCCAAGGCTGAATGTCATTCCGAATCTTGTTCAGATCCAGACCGTTAGGACCGCGCAGAGGCTCCAACCAAGGACCACGGAAGTCCCAGAAGCGCATGGTTTCACCACCAAAGATGATTTCACCCGTCGGCGATCGCATCAAGTACTTACCTAGGCCGGTCGGACCTTGAGCAGAACCCACGTTAGCACCCAACTTTTGGTCACGCACCAAGAAGGTCAACGCTTGAGCTTGAGATGCTTCTGGACCTGTCGGACCAAAGAACTCACTCGGATACGCCGTGTTGTTGTACCACACCATGATCGACGCGATGAAACCCATCAAGGACAACGCACCTAAGCTGTAGGAAAGATACGCTTCACCAGACCAAATTAACGCGCGTCGCGCCCAACCAAAAGGCTTGGTGAAGACGTGCCAGAGTCCGCCTGCGATGCAGATGAATCCAACCCAAATGTGACCTCCGATGATGTCCTCCATGTTATCCACGCTGATGATCCAGCCTTCGCCACCAAATGGAGCTTTGATTAGATAGCCAAAGATGGTTGCAGGATTCAGCGTCGGGTTTGTAATCACACGGACATCACCGCCACCGGGTGCCCAAGTGTCATACACACCACCAAAGAACATCGCTTTCAGAACCAACAGCAGCGCACCGCACCCTAACAGAATGAGGTGGTAGCCAATGATATTGGTCATCTGATTCTTATCCTTCCAGTCGTAGCCAAAGAAGGATGAATACTCTTCAAGCGTCTCAGGACCTCGGACAGCATGATAGATACCGCCAAGACCAAGAACCGCAGAAGAAATTAGGTGTAAAACACCTACCACAAAGTACGGGAAGGTATTGATTACTTCACCGCCAGGTCCTACACCCCATCCTAAAGTTGCAAGGTGGGGAAGAAGAATCAGACCCTGCTCATACATGGGCTTTTCAGGAATGAAGTGAGCAACCTCAAACAGAGTCATTGCTCCAGCCCAAAACACAATAAGACCTGAATGGGCAACGTGAGCACCCAGCAGCTTACCGGAAAGATTGATCAAACGTGCATTACCAGACCACCAAGCAAATCCAGAGGATGCCTGGTCGCGGTTACCTGCAAATGAGCCATTAGAGAGCGTTACCACGGGGAAGAACCTCCTCAGGGAATACAAAGCGTTCATGGGGCTGGTCTTGCGCCGCCATCCAAGCGCGAA
>NZ_JCACKG010000063.1:0-21865 GCF_059505265.1 Myxacorys chilensis
AGTACGGCATTTATTTTTGATTTTAGCCCTTCTCAAAAAGATCCCAAATGGGTTCGATATCTTTGTAGACGTAGAAATCAGATTGATTCTCAATGTCTATCGATAAGCGCTTTCATATCTTCAGGTAGGGAGATCGGGAGAGATGTCATAGTACAAATCTCCGTACTTAACAATGTCAACTAAGACAACGTCAACTAAAGTAACTCAATGCAAGGTGATTCAATGCGAAAGGTCGGAATCGGACTGCTGATCGTCTCGTTTGTGCCGTGGGGGCTGGCGTTTGCCGTCTCATTTACAGCGCTGCCGCTTTCGCAAAAGGCAGCGATCGCACTAACTCTTTTTATTGTGGCAGAGGTGATGTTTTGGATCGGGGTGCTGATTGTCGGCAAGGAAGTGGCAGAGCGCTACCGACAGTGGCTTAATCCACGTTTTATATGGAGCAGAATTCGTCGGGGTAGACGGTGAGTTGCGCTAGGATTCTTCCCACGTCCCCGTATCCAAGGCTAAATCTGCCTCCAGTTTCAGGCGAATTGTGCGCGAGAACTTGTCGCCTCTCGGATCGCCAAAGAAAAATTCGATGTCTTCACTCGATAACCGCTCTAGAGACTTCAGCATTGTGCGGAGGTTGGGCGTGCTCGCTCCCGTATCAACGTAAAGTCGTTCAGACAGACTGTTCAGGCGTTTCCAAGTGGTGTAGAGCTTTGCGATCGCGCCTTCTAGCTGCGCGGCTTGATTTACAATTTCTGCTGTTGTATTCAAGCATCCGAGGCGCAAGGCTTCTTCTAAGGCCTGTTCAACATCCATATCATCCAAGGCTTGGACTTGGGCAGCAGATTCGAGGTAGCGAGAGAGCGCTCGCGCTTCGCCCGTGGCTTGTTTAAGCGTGTCTAGATCAGGACTGCCTGCCATCGCTTCACGAATTGAGTCTTGATGACTTGCTGGCAGTTTCTCTAGGTGGCGAACCAGAGGCGCAACGTAGCGCGTCGGAATCGTTTGATCGGTAACTTTGGCACGAATTTCGTCGGGCAGCAGATCAGAGGTCATCGCCGTCCAATCGTCAGAGAGTTGGCGGACTTCTCGGCGGGTGATGCGATCGCCGCGTTTTGCGGCGTCTCCCACCATTTGCTGCACTTCAGGAACCGATTGCGCGGTTTCGACAAACGCCCGTTTGCTAAATCGGTTGACATCTTGCGAATCGAGATAGCCGTTTTCAAGCAGCGTGTCGGCGCTGTTGGCCAGTTCAATTAGGTTGTAGGCGTTGGTTTTGCTAATTTCTCGATCTTGCAGCCAGTTAAGAAATCCGGCTCCGCGTCCGTCGCCGCGTTTCTTTTCGCGATCGCGCACTGCTCTCAAAATTTGTCCGCGCCAGATATCCGTTTGCAAGTCAAAGCGATCGCACACCTGCCAAGCCCGCTCGATCTGCTGCTGAAACTCGATCTCCGGGATCTTCTCATCGTCTGGATCAGGAAGTTGAAACTGGAGATCCAAATTCTGTTCGAGGTCAGACAGCATGAGCGGCTTGGCATTCGTCGGTTGAGCCATTAGATCGGGAGAGAAACAGCCGAATCATTATTACACTCTTGGGGAGTATGCGGATTATTTTGTCAAAGCATTCCAAATCAAAGCAATGACTAACCCAGTCAAAGCCGCAAGTCCGATCGCAATGACCAAAAATCCTAGTAGCAACAGCACAACAAACGCTGGATTCGCGCGTTTATGAGACGTTGGAGCGTCTAAATGAGCTTCTAGAAGCGCTATATTTTTGCTATTGGCTTTCCAGGTCGCATCAAAGAAATCTCCAGCAACGGGAAGTGAGCCGAGTACCGCATCTAGAACCAAATTCGAGACCATTTGCCGGACTGTGGCGGGCGGCAATCCCATTCGCGCTGCTTCCCACACGATATACACCGAGAGAACGGCTGTGATCATATCTCCGCCTCCCGGCAACAATCCTAAGATCGGATCAATGCCGATGCGGTAGCGTGTGCCTGGAATGCCGATCGCATTGTCGAGGACGTGAGAGATCGATCGGAGTTTTGATAAGGAAGTCATTTTTTTCGTATCAGCTTGCATACCAGTTACCCAAAATTTTTGTCCTTAGAATACACTGCTGCTTCGATCTCAAATTAAATTCTTCCCTCAGAACGACGGTCTTGGAAGAGATAAATTGCTATTGTCGCTACAGAATTTAATGAGGAGAAGTCTGCCGTGACGATCGCTGACTCTAACACACCGCAACAGAGTGCGCCGCTTGGAACTCCTGAACGAACCATTTCAGCCATCTTCAAAAATCGTGAGCAAATCGACACCGTGGTTCGTCGCTTGCTCGATCACGGCGTTTCTCGGGATCATATTTCGGTGGTTGGCAAGAACTTTCATTCAGAAACGCGAATTTCTGGCTTTATTACCAAGCGAGATGTAATTCTAGGCGGATTGAAGCAGGGAGCCGCATTTGGTTCGTTTTTTGGTTCGATCTTAGGTTTGCTTACGGGGGTTGGCGTTCTGTTTGTGCCGTTTGTGGGCACCGTGGTGGCGGCAGGCCCTATTGGAGCGTTGCTGATTGGGGCGGCGAGTGGCGCGATCGCGGGATCGGCTGGAGCAGGTCTCGTATCCGCGTTTGTCGCAATTGGAATGCCAGAAGACAAAGCGGCCATCTATCAAACTCGTGTCGAAGCGGGAGAGTTTCTAACGATGGTGGAAGTGCCCGACAGCAAGACAAGCGAAATTCAAACGCTGCTTCAAGAATCGGGTGGTGAAGAAATTTCAACACTACAATCAGCCTTGCCGAGGCAGAAAGAAGGTGCGATCGAGGATGTCAGTCATCTGTCGCCCGAAGTGCGATCGCACCTCTCAGAAGACGCTCAGCGCAAGTATTTGGAGCGCTACAATGCCGTGTTGACCGAAACAAATGATGAAACTCAGGCAGAGCGCTCAGCATGGGATATGATTCATCAGCAGTATGAAGAAGACCAATCTGGCGTGTGGTCAAAGCCTAAGTCAGCCGTTTAGCAGCGTGGCAGCGGATGTAATAACGGATGTAACAGATATAGCGGATGGGGTGCGTTTAAGCCATACATCCGCTACATCTGCTACCAAATCCGCTGCCAGCTCAGCGACTCCTAACCCAATCTACGCTCATCTAACCATCTTGAGGCAAGCGCGATCGTTGTTGACGCCTAGCAGATGCCCGTATCCATACAGCGATCGCACTCAGCGAAAAAATTCCCACAATTCCCGCCAACGGATTTCTGCCAACCCCTGTTACCCACTCGGGAACCTGATTAGAATACTTCACTAGCTGTCCTACATTAACGATGTAGTAGCCCCAAATCAGCCCAGCATGCAGCCCAATCGAGAGTCCCAAGCGTCCTTGAGTCGCTCGCTTTGCCCAGACTAAGATCATGCCTAAAATAATTAGCGCTGGAAACTGAATCGATTCTTGCAACGGGCGAATGCAGTGCAGCGCTGCATAAACGATGCTGCTGGTTAAAAGAGCCGTTCGAGCCGAATAGCCGCGCTGAAGTTCATCCAATAACCAACCGCGAAACAGCAGTTCTTCTGCCAGCCCGTACGCGATCGCAACGATCGCGCCTTCTAAAAATATTTGGGCAAACGTAGGTTGAGGACCTTGCCAAATTACCCATCCGAATAGGCTTTGAACCACAAACATCAGCATTAAGCTAATTAACCCAATGCTCAATCCTTTAACAAGATTACGGATCGTCTTGCGAGGTTGCCGAAATCCATATCGCTTCAACAGATTAGGCTGCTGATAGACAAATCGCCCCCACAGTACAACCAAGAGAACAAACTCGGCGTACAGCAGAGGCATCGTCAAAATTGTAGCGAGGTTGTTATCACTAACTAACCGAGTGATCGGTAGCGCGATCGGAACCCAAATCGTTAACAACGTCAGCACAAACAGTCCAATTCTGATCGGAGTTGGATATTGGGCAATACGAGTAAGATTGAGTTTCAAAATGTAGACAAAACGCTATTCGTCAGGCTCGATCGTACTATCTAAACCATGCATCTTGAGCGTTTCGCTGTAGAACTCAGCGGGTTCTTGAGCGCAAGTAATCACTAAGGCAAGCCCATTCACATGAGCTTCCATCATGATATTTACAGCTTGGGGTTGACTCAGACTAGGCACAGTCTGGATCAAAACTTGTACTACATGCTCCATAGAGTTAATGGCATCGTTATGGAGTAATACTCGATAGCGCGGTGCAGGTTTACGGACGGTCGATGTTGAGCGCTGTTCGATGGTTTCGACAGACACGATTTTCACCTCTGCGTAATCGATGGACAACAAATTGTGGAAGCTGCTCCCTCTAAAATCGCTTCTTTCCCTGCAATGGCAACCAATTTAGACTTTTTGCTAGTTTGGTTTAAGAGGGAAAAGCACCTTGAGTGAGCCTTTGTCATTCTAACTCAGCTTTTCCTGATAGAAGTCACGCATTGAGTGATTTCTTCCGCTTCGACCATCATTCGTGTCCTTTGTTATGCAGGCGTCTCCTGATCAGGCGGAAGATGAGTGTCTGGCAGATTTGACAGTCCCCACTTCAACATCGATTTCAGCACAGGACGTAAACTTTCTCCCCGTTCTGTCAGGTGATAGTTCATTCGACGGGCATGAGTGCTGTAAGGCTGTTTGGCAACTAAACCCAATTGTTCTAACTTTTTAAGCCGATCGGTCAAAACATTGGTTGAGATTCCTTCGGGTGAGTCTAGAAACTCCTCAAATCGCTGTTTTTTGAGAAACAGCATGTCACGGATGATCAGCAACGTCCAGCGATCGCCAATCAGATCTAACGTCCCTGCGATCGGGCAACTCGAACGACGCTCTTGCATACTCTAGAAGCTCTAAAATCAACGCTTACTTGCATTTTACAAGTTGCTCTGGTACCGTCACTTTTAACTTGCAATTTACAACTTACAAATCATGAATAGCAAATCAGGCGAAAACTTCTCAGTCGCCAACGTTGGGTCATTTTCTGAGCTAGACGAATTTACCTTCGAGGCAGCTAATTTGCCCCTCAAAGTTCAAGGCAAAGTGTTTCTAAAAGAGCTTCTTAGCCTCACTAGTGCAGAGATTTCCTTTAATTCGATTCCGCCCGGAAAATCCATTCCCTTCTATCACAAGCATCGTTTCAATGAGGAAATTTATATCTTTATTCGCGGCGCGGGAGAGTTTCAGGTTGACAATGTGGTGTTTCCGGTTACTGAAGGAACAGTTGTGAGAGTTGATTGTGAGGGGGAGCGGTGCTGGCGAAACACGTCAGATGCCGATTTGCATTGCATCACCATACAGGCGCGGGCAGGATCGTTTCCAAATCACACGATTCAAGATGGGCTTAAAGTTGAACGAGCGGTCAGTTGGGAAGAAAAGACGCGAGTATAGCGTCGGTGGAGTTGAGCGGATTCTACGAGGATTGCAAGGTCATGTTGTTCAGATGGGTTAACACTCAGATGAGTTCATAACGATGCCTTTGTAATCCTCTATCACTCCTTCTCATCTTCAGTTTGAAGTGAATACCGTTTGTCTGGGTCAATGTTGGTAATAGAGCGATCGCTGGCTTAGCTGCCAAAATGAGATTTACAAGTTACCGCTTAACTCATCAGAACTCTTAGAGCGATCGCAACCAACAAAGTTAACTTTAAAGCTTCGTAGCCCTATTAATTTTATAAGCATTAGCACCTACAACCTAGGTATGGGGCGGTAAACCGTCACCTGCGATCAAGGTAGAAGCATCAACTTTATTGTTAAGTTTATTAAAGAAAGCTTAGAAGCATTATCCACAATGAAGCATCCCAATTCGCTGTTTAACTCTCAGAGGAAGAACTAAACCTTCTTTAGACCATTCTCTTACTGAGTACCACTGCCCTCAGTCACCTCACCTTCTATCGATCGCGATTTGCGGCTATAAGTTTGTCGCGTTAAAGCAGTTAGCTCAAATCTGGGACTGACTGTAACAGCATAACTATTCTGCAAACCAAAGCACATTCCCTCAGAAGCAGGATGGATTTAGCCCACACTTCGCGTTCATCTTAGAAGGTCAAGCTACCACAACAAATCAGGATCGAGATTAATATGCCGATTAAAGATAAACCAACGCCTTCCCGCCCCCGCTTGATTGCAAACTTGCTGCTAGGCGTATCGGGGCTCTTTCTACTTACCAATCTATTCTTGCCGGGAGCGTTTGGAACGCAGAACACCAGTGTTCCCTACAGTTTGTTCATTCATCAGGTGCAGGAAGGTGAAGTCAAGCAGGCGTCTGTAGGACAAAACCAAATTCGCTATCAACTCAAAGGCGAAAACGGTACACCAGGTGATGTTTATGTGACGACTCCTATTTTCGACTTAGGACTGCCCAACCTACTTGAAGAAAAAGGCGTTGAGTTTGCAGCCACGCCTCCGCCGAAAAATGGTTGGTTTACAAGCCTCTTAGGTTGGGTCATTCCGCCGCTGATTTTTGTGGGGATTTGGCAGTTCTTTCTAGCCCGTGGCAGTGGCTCAGGCCAACAAGGCGTACTCTCAATTGGAAAAAGTAAAGCAAAGGTGTACGTTGAGGGAGAATCTGACAAAGTGACCTTTACTGATGTGGCAGGGGTCGAAGAAGCCAAGACAGAATTGGTTGAAATTGTGGATTTTCTTAAAACGCCGACTCGCTACACTCAAATTGGCGCACGAATTCCGAAAGGGGTGTTGCTTGTAGGCCCACCAGGAACGGGCAAAACACTATTGGCAAAGGCAGTTGCTGGAGAAGCGGGCGTTCCGTTCTTTAGTATTTCTGGCTCTGAGTTTGTGGAAATGTTTGTGGGCGTTGGCTCCTCGCGGGTGCGCGACCTATTTGACCAAGCGAAGAAGCAAGCTCCATGTATTGTCTTTATTGACGAGTTGGATGCGATCGGAAAGTCTCGCAGTTCGGGTGGGTTTTACGGCGGCAATGATGAGCGAGAGCAAACGCTCAACCAATTGCTAACCGAGATGGATGGCTTTGCCGCAGGCGATGCCACGGTAATTGTCTTGGCTGCCACCAACCGTCCCGAATCTCTCGATCCAGCGTTGCTGCGTCCAGGTCGATTTGACCGTCAGGTTTTAGTTGATCGTCCAGATTTATCAGGTCGTGAAGAGATTCTGAACATTCATGCTCAGAAAGTGAAGTTGGGGCAAGACGTGGATCTAAGAGCGATCGCAACTCGTACCCCAGGATTTGCTGGAGCAGATCTGGCTAACTTAGTGAATGAAGCGGCACTGTTAGCGGCTCGCAACCAGCGTCAAACCGTTGCCCAAGAGGACTTTGCTGAAGCGATCGAGCGAGTTGTGGCAGGACTTGAGAAAAAGAGTCGTGTGTTGAACGAAACCGAGAAAAAGATCGTTGCCTATCATGAGGTGGGTCATGCTCTAGTAGGTGCTTTGATTCCAGGCAGTGGTCGAGTTGAGAAGATTTCGATCGTGCCTCGCGGCATGGCAGCGTTGGGATACACGTTGCAACTGCCAACAGAAGATCGCTTCTTAATGAATGAAATGGAGTTGCGCGGTCAGATTGCTACGCTTCTAGGGGGACGTTCCGCAGAGGAAGTCATTTTTGGCAGTATTACGACCGGGGCCTCAAATGATTTGCAACGAGCGACCGATTTAGCAGAGCGCATGGTGACGACTTACGGCATGAGTAAAGTCTTGGGTCCATTGGCATATCAACAAGGACAACAGGCAATGTTCTTGGGTGACAATTCACCCAATCCTCGGCGATCGCTGAGTGAGGATACCGCCAAGGCGATTGATGTCGAGGTCAAAGACATTGTGGAAACAGCTCACAAGCAAGCATTGGCAATTTTGGAAGCGAACCGAGAGCTACTAGAAACCATTACTGAACAGCTCCTTGAAACCGAAGTGATTGAGGGTGAGAAATTGCAGAGTTTGTTGAATCAGGTGAAATCGGCTGAATTGTCTCTGAGCAACTTACGTTAATTAGAGTTCAACGATTAGCGCCGACTCTCAATTTTTCAGACATGAGTGGGATTAGTAGGTGCGATCGCGGGGTCGCGTTTAAACCGCGATCGCACCTACTAATCCCACTTCAATCCACTCCACTTGCGATGTATACAACGCTCCATTAATTGCGATCGGATTGCTGCCCCTGTTTCTAGTGTTTCCACTTGCTTCTAAAGCGAGTGGAAATTTAGTTTAAAGTGGCTAGGGCTAGAGCAGTGCTAGGAAAACTACTCACCTTATGGCAAACACTAAAAGTTTAGTTATACATTGCTATTTAAGCAGCTTCACTTAATCTTCATAGTACCGACTTTTGACCTAGTCTAATTCTTCTATTAACAACTTCTGTACTAAAAACTTTGTTTCAAAATCAAAAAAACAACTATACCTCTAAACCTGTATTTTTTTAATAAAGACTCCGTAGAAGCACTGGCTTTTAGCGCCCTGCTTTTGCTAAATTTTGCTAACCAGTAGGATGCACACATGACAGCACAGCGACGGTTTAGCACTCGGAGCATATATCAGTCCGTCCTTCAATGAGCACCTAAGGGGTTTTCAGGGATGTATCAAAAGTTAGGACGTAAACTGAGATGACTAGCGATCGCATTCGCGCGAATGAGGGTTCTGCACGTAGTAATGACTCATCAAAGTTATTACATTTAATACTCAAAATGGTTCAACTCTTTAGAGCCAATCTTATTAGCGATACTGCCGAGTATTACATAGCAGATTGCTACAAAGAGACTTATCGAATTTCGAGTACTTCATCGCAGATGTGTTGGATTTTTCAGACGTTAGCACAGTTCAGCACAGCCCGCTCTTCAAAGCGATTAGCTGATAATTTAGGTCTTTTCTCGGTTTGAAAGAGGAGTGCAGAGTGGCAAAATCAGCCATTAGCGCTCTATCTGAATCCGTAGACATCCCTCTTTGAACGACACGATCCTGTCTTCAATTTAAATTTGTGTTCCCTGTCCAAGTGCTTCGTAAAGTCTGTGTGAGCGTGACTTGCCCAACAACCTAGAACTGGCTAAACTGACACAGCATTTTGAGATGACTTAATATTCTGCCTAGCAGCAAGCCGAGCAAGCATACATTGAGGAGAGTGGTCAAAACCGATGAAAGTAGCAATTCTTGCAGGGGGGTTAGGTTCCCGTTTAGCGGAAGAAACCGAACTTAAACCTAAGCCAATGGTAGAAATTGGTGGTCGCCCGATCCTGTGGCACATCATGATGCACTATTCCACCTACGGCTACAAAGACTTTGCGATCGCGCTCGGCTACAAGGCTGAGTACATCAAGAAGTACATGGTAGACTACTGCTCCTTAAGCAGTAATCTCACTGTCAATCTAAAAACTGGACATATTAATCAACATGAGGGGTACAGACCCGATTGGACAATCGATCTGGTCGATACTGGGCTCAAGACCCAGACGGGTGGTCGCATCAAGCAACTGGCTCCTTACGTGAACAATGAGACGTTCATGTTGACCTGGGGAGATGGCGTATCCGATGTCAATCTCCACGATCTGCTAGCGTTCCATCGCTCTCACGGCAAACTTGCCACCCTCACCGCCGTTCGCCCCCCAGCAAGATTTGGCCATCTCCAGATCGATGGCGAACAGATCACTGAGTTTTCGGAGAAGCCCCAGATCGGCGAAGGATGGATTAACGGCGCATTCTTCGTTTTAGAACCCGAAGTATTTGACTACATCGATGGCGACCTGACGCACTGGGAGAAAGAACCCCTAGAGCGACTTGCGAGAGATGGACAACTGATGGCGTACAAGCACAACTCTTTCTGGCAGTGCATGGATACCATTCGTGAAAAGAAATTATTAGAAAGCCTCTGGGAAAGTGGCAAAGCACCTTGGAAAATTTGGGAGGAACACAATGCGAGTATTACTAACGGGGCATCGGGGCTATATCGGAACAGTATTGACGCCAATGCTCTTAGCAGCAGGGCATGATGTTGTTGGCTTTGATAGCGATTTGTATCGACGCTGCTCATTTGGAGAAGGCATTATTGAAATTCCGTCTATTCAGAAAGATATCCGGGATGCAGAAGCATCCGATCTAGACGGGTTTGATGCGATTCTTCACTTAGCTGGGTTGTCTAACGATCCATTAGGCGATCTGAACCCAAATCTGACCTACGACATCAACTTTAAAGCGTCTCTTCGATTAGCAGAACTCGCAAAACAAGTTGGGGTTGAGCGCTTCATCTTCTCGTCCTCATGCAGCAACTATGGCGCGGCAGGCGATGCACCCGTCAACGAAACCTCGGAATTCAATCCGGTAACGCCTTACGGGTCTTCTAAAGCCATGACGGAAATTGAAGTTGCCAAGCTTGCAGATGACGCCTTCAGTCCAACTTTTCTTCGCAGTGCAACAGCTTACGGCGTGTCACCCCGCTTGAGATTCGACTTGGTCTTGAATAACTTAGTGGCTTGGGCCTACACAACCGGAAAAGTTCATATCAAGAGCGATGGCACGCCTTGGCGTCCGATCGTTCACATTGAAGATATTTCTCGTGCTTTCTTAGCGGTACTGCATGCGCCTCGTGAAGCGGTTCACAATGAAGCGTTTAACGTGGGGCGCACTAGCGAAAACTATCGAATTCGCGAAATTGCAGAGATTGTGAAAGACACGGTTCCAGGCTGCGAAATTGAATTTGCAGAAGATGCCGGGCCTGATAAGCGCTGCTACCGCGTGGACTGTGACAAGATCGCTCGCGTTCTCCCCGAATTTCAACCCCAATGGACAACCAAGAAAGGCGCAGAGCAACTGTACAACACCTATAAGAAGATTGGGTTGTCTCTCGATGAGTTTGAGGGTGAGCGGTACAAACGCATTGCCCACATCAAATATCTGATTGGTGACGGCTTGCTCGATACCAACCTCCGCTGGCAGCAGGCAACCCTAACTTCTGCTGGAGCGGGATTGTAGGCGCATCTCTTAAATCACCTCTTAAAACTATGAGTGACTGGAAAATCTCCGCGTGCCGTTCATGCGGCAACCCTGACCTAAACGTTCTGATTGCTTTTGGCGAAACGCCTTTAGCAGATGCGCTGGTGACAGAAACCAAACTGGGAGAGCCAGAAATCTTCGCACCGCTCGACCTTGCCGTTTGTTCTGAATGCTCTCTAGCGCAGATTACAGAAACGGTTCCTCCAGAAATTCTGTTCTGTCGGGACTACCCGTACTTTTCATCGGTTTCAGCCGCATTGCTAGAACATTTTGGCGGAAGTGCGCGATCGCTAATTCAAACCCGTCAATTGAACAGCAACAGCCTTGTGATCGAGGCTGCCAGCAATGACGGGTATATGTTGAAGAACTTTGTCGATCAAGGCATCCCAGTTCTGGGCATCGATCCCGCCGAAGGCCCGGCAAAGTCAGCTTTGGAAAAAGGTGTTCCAACCCTCAATACCTTTTTCGGCAGCGATCTAGCGAAGCAACTGCGATCGGAGGGCAAACAAGCCGATGTGTTTCTAGCGAATAACGTTCTTGCTCACGTTGCCGATCTTAACGGCTTTGTTGATGGCATTCGTACTCTGTTAAAAGACACAGGCGTTGCTGTGATCGAGTGTCCTTATGTTGTTGATCTTGTCGATCACGGCGAATTTGACACCATCTATCACCAGCACCTCTGCTACTTTTCTGTCACTGCCCTAGATAAACTCTTCCGTCGGCATAGTTTGTATCTCAATGATGTCAAGCGAACCACGATTCACGGCGGCTCTTTGCGCCTGTTTGTCGAACCCATTGAAGCCGTCCACGATTCGGTCAAAGTGCTGCTAGAAGAAGAAGCAAACCGTAAGGTCGATCGCGTTGATTACTACCTCGATTTTGCCGATCGTGTTGAATCAATCAAGCGCGATTTGCTCAAAATCTTGCACGACCTTAAAGGTCAAGGGAAGCGCATCGCGGCTTATGGAGCGGCAGCAAAAGCAACGACGCTGTTGAGCTACATCGGCATCGATACGTCACTTGTAGACTATGTAGTAGACCTGAATACCTTTAAACAAGGTCGTTACATGGGCGGAAATCACCTACCGATTCATCCTCCCACAATGTTGCTCGAAGATCGTCCCGATTACGTGCTGATTCTGGCATGGAACTTTGCGGACGAAATCATGAAGCAGCAAGATGCTTATCGCCAGCAAGGCGGTCAATTTATCGTACCAATTCCGATTCCTCGAATTGTTTAGTTGGCTGTTGCAATAGACGTTGTAGTGGTAGAAACAAACTTTGTTTCTACCACTTTTTACCATTTGTCCCAGTGCTTTATTTAAGAATGCTTTAAATGTTTTACCTGATGGCTAAATCTAGCTTTCGGACTAGTTGCGCCCACCCTCATTACCAAGCTAAAGCCTACGATCGTTGTCCTGCGTTTCCTTAGTTACAAAGTCATTGGTTGGATTAATCATTACACTAATTTGAAGAAACTTAAGAGTAACTGTGAAGACTGGGTGAAAACACTTGCTGCTAGTTTTACAGACAGGATAAGGTCTTGAAGTAACAAGAAGCGCCAAAAGTTAATGGTCTTACGATTATTTCACTGCCGCTTCCGTACCTTGCCTTCCGTGAATTCAAGTAATTAGAAAGGGCACTCGTCAAATAGTGACAACAATCTAATCCGTACCTTTTACATACAAAGCCAACTTTGAATAGCGAGATTTACGGAGAAATTAGACTACTTGATGCCCGATGATTCTTTAGAGGTTGCCGAAGTGAATTCTATAGGCGAGCCTGTCGCCTAATCAATTATTCTGTAGCGTCTAAAGCCCACAATAAGCCACTCATGGCAGCGATCTAGCCACCACCCTACCTACAGTTCTGAGGAGAACGTTTGATGCATACGGTTTACGTTGATTCTGCGGTTAACGATCAGGTGAGAAGAGAGCGGCTCTACAACGGTCAAATCTTTGTTTTCACCTCTCGTCCTAGCACGATCGCGCTGATTCAACATGCTCGCAAGATGATTGCAGCAGCGTTTGGTAATCTTGATCCTCGCGATGCTCAGTTCCACATGTCTGTCGAGGAGTATGTATCGATCGTGGCTCCTCTCAAGCCTCAATTTATTCACCACCCCGAAACCAAGGGACTGATTCAGGACATTCTACGGGACTTCTCCTGTGATTTAGAGAAGACCTATCTGGATGTTCCTCGCCTCAGAATGGTGACTTCTGACGGATACCTCACCAGTGGAGTTGGCTATGCCCATCACCCCCATCGCGACACCTGGTACTCCGCGCCAATGTGTCAGTTGAATTGGTGGTTGCCGATTTACGAAATTGAGACAGAGTGCTCAATGGCATTCCACCCCCGCTACTGGAATCAAGCTGTGAAGAATGAGTCCAGTAGCTTCAACTATTATGAGTGGAATAAGAGCGGACGCAAAAGTGCTGCTCAGCATATCAAGTCAGATACCCGAAAGCAGCCCCATGCTGTCGAAGAAATCGAGCTAGATCCGCAAGTTCGGGTTGTTTGTCCTGCAGGTGGAATTGTCCTATTCTCAGGTGCTCAACTGCACTCGACCGTGCCGAATACTTCTGGGTTCAGCCGCTACAGCATTGACTTTAGAACGGTTCACCTCGACGAAGTAACGTCTATGAGCGGCGCACCAAATGTCGACTCTAAACCAACCGGAACCTCGCTGAGGGATTTCATGCGTGGTAGCGACCTCTGCCGCTTGCCAGAAGAGATTGTACGCCAATATGACGAGGGTAGCCTCGTTGAAGAGGGATTGATCTTCAAACCTGACTTGGGTGACGTTGAGAAACGCCAAGTGTCAGTCGTGTCATAACGTTTTGAGGGGTTTCTCCTCCATGCGAGTCAGAAAACCTCTCAAAACACATTGTTGCTTGGCTAAAGAAACCCTATTTACCTTTAAAAATCCTATGAATCAGCCATCTACACTGGGGCAAAAAATTCCCGCTGGAACCCGTCTTGTATCGTATGACTGCCCAAGCTGCGGACACCACGAATCAGCCGTATTCTATGAGGTTCGCAACGTTCCGGTACACAGTTGTCTAATGATGCCCAGTCATCAGGAAGCGGTGGACTTTCCGTGCGGGGATGTAGTGTTAGGATTTTGCCCAAACTGTGGGTTTGTTACCAACGTTGAGTTTGATGCAAATAACTCAGACTACTCACCCATTTACGAAGATCAGCAGAGCTTTTCACCAACGTTTAACTCATTTGCTTACAAGCTAGCGACTCGTCTGATTGAAAAGTACGACTTGCGCAACAAGAAGATTGTTGAGATTGGATGCAGCAAGGGAGACTTTCTACTCTTGATGTGTGAGTTAGGCAACAACTACGGGGTAGGAATCGACCCAAGCGCGATCGTAGGTCGGGTCGAAAGTGCCGCCGCCGAGCGAGTGATGTTCATTCAAGATTACTACTCTGAAAAATACTCAGAACACACGGGTGAATTTATCTGTTGCCGTCACACGCTCGAACACATTCACCAAACCGCAGATTTAGTACGCACCGTCCGACGCTCAGTGGGCGATCGCCTCGATACCGTCATTTTCTTTGAAATTCCTGACATGGGACGGGTGCTGATCGAGCAAGCCTTTGAAGACATCTATTACGAACACTGCTCCTACTTCACACCCGGATCATTGGCGCGGTTGTTCCGGCAAGAAGGTTTTGAAGTGCTTGATGTCTATCTAGACTACGGCGATCAGTATTTGATGATTGAAGCGCGTCCAGTTGCAACTCCATCGACCAAGATTCACCCTGCGGAAGAAAGCGTTGAGCAATTGGTGAAGGATGTTGAGCTGTTTGCATCCAAAATTGGGGACAAGTTGGGCTACTGGAAACAGCATTTGGAGACGATGAAAGCGGACGGCAAGAAAGTTGCGGTTTGGGGTTCTGGCTCAAAGTGCGTCGCGTTCCTCACCACTTTAGGAACCAAAGACCTGATTGATTGGGTCGTCGATATCAACCCTCACCGGCACGGTCGATTTATTCCAGGTGTGGGTCAAGAGATCCGTTCTCCTGAGTCCCTCAAGGACTACCAGCCGGATGAAGTGATCGTCATGAACGCCATCTATTGTGACGAAATTCAAAAAATGCTGGATGATATGGGCGTTACAACAAAAGTTGTAGCCATCTAAAGCATTAGGTTTGGGAGGAGGCGGGGTCGTCTTCTGCCTCCAACCACTCAGTAGACTTGAGTGAAGCAAATGTCAGGGATAGTCATGTACGATTATGCAATTGTTGGTGGCGGAATTGTTGGCTTATCGACTGCCGTTGCCCTCGGAAGACGATATCCAAATGCCAGGGTCTTGCTGTTAGAAAAAGAAAGTCAGTGGGCATTTCATCAAACTGGCAATAACAGCGGTGTGATCCATTCAGGAATTTACTATAAACCTGGAAGCTTTAAAGCAAAATTTTGTCGAGATGGTAGTCGCTCGATCGTTCAGTTCTGTCGGGAGCATGGGTTAGAGTACGACATATGTGGCAAAGTGATTGTCGCGACTAAACCCGAAGAACTTCCTTTATTAGACAATATTTATCAACGGGGTTTGGACAACGGCTTGAAGGTTGAGAAGATTTCAGCGCAAGCGGTTCAGGAAATTGAACCTCATGTTGGTTGTCTTGCTGGAGTTAAGGTTTACTCGACTGGCATTGTTAGTTATAAACAGGTTTGTCAAAAGTATGCCGAGATCGCTGCCTACCAAGGAGCCGATTTGCGGTTAAATACTCGCTTAGAATCGTGCATCAGCACGACAGATGGATATGACATCACCACAAGTAGTGGCAGCTTTACGACGCGATTTTTGATCAACTGTGCCGGATTGCACTGCGATCGCGTTGCCAAATTGACCACCGCCCAACCTCCTGCCAAAATCGTTCCCTTCCGGGGCGAGTACTACGAACTTACGCCTGAAAAACGTTACTTGGTCAAAGGTTTAATTTATCCGGTTCCCAATCCAAACTTTCCCTTCTTGGGCGTTCATTTCACTCGCATGATTGACGGAACCGTTCACGCTGGTCCGAATGCCGTGCTGAGCTTGAAGCGAGAAGGCTATCGCAAAACGGATTTTGATCTGCGCGACTTTACAGAAGTGATGACTTATCCAGGATTCTGGAAGCTGATGTCAAAACACGCAGATCAAGGAATTCAGGAAATGATTCGCTCGTTCTTCAAAGCGGCATTTGTGCGCAGCTTACAAGAGTTGATTCCTGAAGTCCAATCCAATGACCTTATTCCAACTCATGCTGGCGTAAGAGCGCAGGCACTGTTGCCCGACGGAAAACTGGTCGATGACTTTCTGATTGAGCAGGGAAAATCTGCGCTCCACGTTTACAACGCCCCTTCACCAGCGGCAACGTCATCTTTGGAGATCGGCAACGCGATCGCGGCCCAAGTTCCGGAATTTCAGCTAACCCAGATTGCTCTAAGTTCATAAACCAATCCCTTACTTAGGAGGCATGTGTGGGCACTCGTCAACCTTTGCGCCAATCCTCTACTTCTGATCCTGCCCCTAAAGTGTGGGCAAATCGCATCATCGGCAGTGCCATTCTCATCATTTTGCTGGCAACGCTATCGCCGTTTGAATTTACAGCGGAAGGCGTGACACTTAAAGGTGCGATTAAGGTTTTTTTTGCTCATCCCAGCGACTGGAGCGATTTGATCGGCAATGTTCTCTTGTTTATGCCGTTGGGGTTTGGAATTGCGCTACGCGCACAGTCGCAGGGAATCAAACTCCTAACCGGGCTGGCGATCGCGACAATCATTAGCCCTCTGCTATCTTTTAGTGTTGAATTATCGCAGGTTTTTCTGCCATCCCGGAGCCCTAGCTGGATTGATATCTCAACTAACACCACCGGAGGCTTTTGTGGCGCATTGAGCTACATTCTACTGACGACAATCAGCGCGAGGCATAACTCTACAACAACCGCATCTAATCAAGTCATATCGGTTGAACAAAAGGTCAAACGGCTGCTGACCATTCGGAACTTGGCAGTTGCATTGATTGCCTGGATTATGATGATAGGGCTAGTCTCATTGTCTCTTCAGGAAGCGGCGCAACTGAGTAATTGGAACCCTAAGTTGCCACTTCTATTAGGAAACGAGAAGACAGGCGACCGCCCGTGGAACGGAACTATTTCTAAAGTGGAGATTAGCGATCGCGCTCTATCCCAATCTGAGATTGCTCAAGTTCTCCAAACTAAAGGTTCGCTTCCGCAAGCCGGGTTAGTCACAGCGTATGATCTAACCAACTTAGAAAGCCGCAACTCGCTCAGTAAACCGTTAAAAGATCGCACAGGTCAATTACCAGATCTAGTGGCTCAGGGAGATGGAATTTCAGCAGTTCCAGAAGGTGTGCGCGTATCGGATAAACATTGGCTCTCAACAGCTGAGCCTGCCTCAGTGTTATCCAACCGATTGCGGAACTCCTCTCAGTTTACAATTAGTACGATTGCAGCAACCTCAGATCTAGATCAAACTGGACCTGCTCGAATCCTATCGCTTTCTGCCAATCCAGCCCGTCGGAACTTTACACTGGGTCAGGAACACAATCAACTCGTGTTTCGGTTAAGAACGCCGATCACAGGAGAAAATGGAGTCTACACTGCTCTGTTTGTACCCAATACTTTTCGAGATCTTAAACCTCATCATTTTCTCTTAACCTACTATCAGAGCGTTCTTCGTCTGTATGTAGATGAACCGCAAAATTCTTACAGCCTAGAACTAACTCCTGAAATTACACTATTCCGCTATCTATTTCCATTCGAGGGACGGATTCTACAGCTTACAAACTTTAGTATTTCGGTTCACAAATTGATGTTCTATGCCGTTTTCTTTGCTCCTTTAGGCGGTATTTTGGCGCTTATTTCGAGTAGGTTCAAACAGCAGCCTCGGTTTGACATTTTGCTAATCCTAGGTGGAATATGTGTTCCTGCTTTTCTACTTGAACCCATTATTCACGCTGAGCATTTGCGTTTAGAAAATATCGGTCTTAGTATTGGCATTGCTCTAATAACAATGCTACTGAGTAAAAACAAGATAACGTCATGGCTGTACTCTACAGATAAAAGATAGACAGTAGTCGTCATCAAGCTACTTACTAGAAGGTTTTAGTACCTAAGCAAATCTTGGTTCTAACTAAACCGGGTTTTAGCAAGTCTTTTGTGTTCGGTCTAATTTATCTCAGATGAAACTCTAGAGATGCGCTGTTGATGTACTTGAGGTAACGCCCACCAAGGAACATGAGGATGCTCATGATGCTCTAGATGGTAACCAAAGTGATAGCAACTAATAAATGAGCGGAATGTAGACCAATTCATGCTTTGGGCACGGCTGCCGTTCTGGTAGCCTCCCTTAGGTTCACGATGAGGCAAATACGTTCCAAAGAAGAAGAGTTGAACGGAACTTGTGATCGCAGGAATCGCCCAGAACAGAATCAAATTGAGTTCAGGAACATGTAAGAGACCACGCAGGGTGTGGAAGATGACAACCAAACCAACTAATCGTGTCCAACTCCAGTAGTTGAGCATGAAATTGAAATACCAAGCGATCGGATTTTTATATTGCCCGTTGTGGAAGTCTGGATCAGTTTCAGATGCGGGGTGATGATGATGTAGCCAATGAGTTTTTAGCAAGCTTTTGTATGAGAAAAGCGCATAACAGGCAATTGATAGAGAACCAATAAAGTTATTGAGCTTAGGATTTCTGGGAGCAACTGCGCCATGCATTGCGTCATGAGCATTGATAAACAAGCCTGTGTATAAGAACGTTTGTAAAGCTACTAATGCAATGCAAAGTTCAGTAGACAAGGCAGCTACATCGATAGATAGTAAGATAAATAAGCTCAACGCCCATAAACCGAAAATAGCAAGCGCAATGACAACGCCACGTTCAATGCTGGCGCTCCATTTACTAATTCCTGACATTGAGGTTGAATGAGATTGAGTTCTGTTTTGAGATTGTAAAAGCATCAGATTCTTACCAAGAGCATTCTCAATATCGTGTTGATATCAATTTGGAGTAGCAATCAATCATCAAGTTGAGCTACATTAACAGTCTAAAAATTGAATGAGTTGATGCTCTCTGTCAGAGTACTAACTTAAGCTCAAGCCTAAAGGATGAGCTTTTGACATGAGATATATCACTTTTGAATAAGGTCATGCAGAAAATTTTTAATGGGAATTGTTCAGTTCTAAAGACATAAGAACATCACAAAAGAGATGCGCGACCGCGCACATCAACATTTGCATTGCTTGTCCTCCAGGCTTAAATGGTTATCAGTTCATAAAAGGCTTTAAGTACATATATAGTGTTGGCCTATAGAAAATTGTAAATTTATTAAGAGCTACTAAATTCAATCAATAAATACAAATCTTAACATGTATCTTGATGCATAGTTTAATGGGGCACTGTCAATAAGAGCGCCTCAACGCATGAACCCCTGAAAGATGCTCACGCAGTTTAAGAGCACGCATTAGAGGATGTCCACTTCGGTAGAAAGCGGTTTTAGCTTTGTTGCAGGTTTTCAAAGGATTTAAAGCGGTTTCTGTGCTGCTAGCTTAGTAGTGACTAGACAGAATGCCGCTGTTGTTAATTTAGGCTGGTTAGAACTTTCTGAGTTTCTGGCTTGGCTGATTTGGGTGTTTGCCCACATTTACTGCTCAGAACAGGGAGGGAAGCGTAGCTGACGTAGTACTTGATCTAAATCTAGGGACAGGAAGAGTGCGGGCGATCGCTGTTGAACTGCACGGGCAATTAATTGTTCGGACCACGAAAAGTTATCCGCTGTTCACGCCACAATCCGGTTAGACGGAGCAAAATCGGCAGATTAGATAGAAGCTAGCTTAGACGCTTTATCAGATGTGGCTCAACGCTTGGTGAAAATCGTGCGATCGCCCTGATTCGGGCTGTCCTGGAAGGCATTGCATTCAGCCTACGAGAAGCATTGGACGTGATTCACACAATCACCCCCATGTATCAACTATATGGCAACGGGAGGAGGGGCACGATCGGGCGTTTGGTTAAAAATTCTGGCAGATGTTTTGCAAACAGAATTGGTTGTGCCCAGAGAAGAAGGAGCTGCCTATGGAGCCGCAATTTTAGCAATGGTAGGGATTGAGGTATATCCCAATTTGGAAACAGCGTTCAAGATTCTGCCCCAAGTTGGGGATGTTGTACAGCCGCAAGAAAATCCGATGTATGAGACTGCGTTTCAAAAGTATAAGCGCTTGTATGAAGCCCTGAAAGCGGTTCGTTGATCGATTCACTAAAATTGAGGGTCTTCGTGTAAGGCGATCGTTGTTGTGGCTGACTCAGTTTTAATCCTTTATCCAACGTTTTCTGATCAACGTGAGTCTCCATTCACCCTTGCCGCTACCAAGCCCAGCGATCCTAAGCTTGGTAGCAGCGATGAAATGTCGCAGAACGTCATGCGACTCCCGCAAAGGCTAGAAGGTCAACCATTGTGAAATCACCCTCAACACTCCCATCCCGGCGAGGAAGCTCTGGTTCCCATTTTGGTTGCTGAGACCAGTAGGACGCGCTATCACTCAGCAGTAGCCCGAAGAAAACCTCTGCGACAATTCGACTGCCGACCTGTCCCAGTCGTTGTCCCTCATGCTGCACTAACGCTTCTTTCAGAACGTAGTACCAGAGAGGCGTGCTTTCGTGGAAATTAAGGTCTGTTAGTTCTGCAAGGTCTGCCTGAGTTAGCGGGTCGTAACCCAACTCACATGCGATCGCTTGTCCCGATGGCAACCCATGTAAAAGATGCCGTTCGAGATTCCGTCCAGCTAGGCTCTTGAGTTGGTCTCCTGGCCCAACCAACCCAGGCCCCACTGGTAGATCAAACATGGGCGAAGAGATGAACGGGTCGATCCGTTTGTTTCTTTTAACCTTGGGTCGGGCTATAGGAACAGGACCATCAGGACCATTGGGATCAGCAGCTACTTCCAGAGTCCCGAAGTCAAAGAACGTGTCCCATTCAACAAATCGGCGAGTTGCCCGCCGTCCTCCCCGGAGATCGTTCGGGTCACCCTCTCGCGGATCGATCGCAGCATCAAAAATGGGCGCACCGAATCCCTGATTAACTTTGTAGCCAGGACGAATTTGACTGTGTCCAAAACGGTAAACCGCAATTTGAAATTCACGGGGAAGCGTTGGCTTAGCAGATACCTTAAACAGAGACGGACTATTGCTCCGCACCTGCTCAAAAACGGTTGGATCTAGAGAAACTTGTAAAAACTGGTTGACCACAATGTATTGGTAGTGCCAGCGGACAAGCTTTTGTGCTCGGTTGAACTGTTCCTCTGCGCTTTCCCCAGGGTAGCGAGCAACCACCCAATCGACGACTCGGTTGTGGAACTTTAGAAAGGCTAAGTGAAGCTGTGAGATGATCACGTTCTCGTCATTTCGGGGGTCGCCGATGATCGCCCGTTGCTGACTGGTTCGGGGTAAATCGCGAGGAGCGTCAAAGTCGATAAGAAATTTAGCGGGTAAGGGTCGTTCGATCTCAGAGGCGCGATCGTATAGAAGCCGATCTTCACCCGGTCCGCGACCGTAGACGCTATCCAAGTCCAGAAACGGGTTTCGCAAGTTTGGGCCTGTTGTGGCAGGAGGTCTGAGAGGCGCGGGATCGAAGGTGATGTCGTGGTCGAGAAACTGTCCGAGAAAGGTGAAACCAACCGTCATTTCGGGGTTGGGATTGTCCGGGTTTAAGACAGGATTCGAGTCTAGCGGATTAGTGACCGTAATCCGTGGGTCTTGGGCATCCATCAATCCGCCCCTCTGACCTAACTCGCGCAGCCGAGCAATGACATTATCTGGGTCGGTCGTGTTCTAGACGTGTGGAGCGATAGCTAAATGGGTAATCCAAATTCGTA
>NZ_JCACKG010000064.1:0-21379 GCF_059505265.1 Myxacorys chilensis
GTTCAACTCTTCAGCTGCAATTATGAAGAAACGTATGCGTTCGCCCTACTTCTGCAATGTAGGCTTGATTGAGTTCACTCCAGTAAAGAATGACTTTATACTTCATCTGTGTCGCTTCAGGCTAATGAGGGATTGCTCTAGAGTAATGTTCATCGTAGGTTTAGCCAGTGGAGTTGGCTAAACAACCTCAAACAATTCGCGGGAAAGACCAGATTGGCGAATGATTGATCGCAATGTTCCTGTGCGAAGTTCTGAGTGGTTTGGAACGGGTACTGTTACAGTCGTTGCCTCAATTTCAAGTTGCATGATGATATGACTGCCTTTTTGCCGAACTTCGACGAAACCATTTTCTTCTAGAATGCGGCAAACTTGCTGTCCTGACAGTATGCGAAGTTTACCCAATGGCAACCTCTAGGCGAGTAATAAAGATTTCGGTGCGTAAGCGTCTTTCTACTTCTGAGGGGTCAGCGACTTCAAAGAAGAGTTCGATTGCCTCAGTCAAATTTTGCTTGGCTTCTTCTACAGTGTCCCCTTGACTGGCAATATCGAGTTCAGGACAGAGTGAAACATATCCGTCGCCTTCGCGTTCGATGATGGCGGTAAATTGTTGTTTGAATTGAGAGGAGTGCATGGCTGTTTCTGGACGTAGGATAGGTCAAACATAACATTGCCTTTATTCTGGCATCTTGGCGAAGTGGTCTTGTAAGGATGCCCATGTGGATGAACGAGATGAGGTGCATCAAGTCGCAGAGAGGTTTATACAGGCCAATCGTTTTGATCCTGGAGTGAAATGAATCGGTGCCAGGTAAGGAATTTCCGAAACGCTGATTCTGGCGTTGAAACCAGCGCTGTAAAGAAACGAAATGAAACGCTAAGACTTAGATGTGCTGCAGTCCACAAGTCTCTGCGCGAGAGAAGAAACTATCGTCACCACCCCAACAACACTCCCAACCCCCCAATCCAAATAACTACTAAAACACCAAAATAAGGGCAAGTGTGCTCTAGAAGCAGAAGTATCAAAGTTAACTTCATTAGGGTAATTCACGTAGTTTCCGTTTTTCATCCATCCGACACAATCACAGAACGTTTTCCATTCCTTTTCGTGGTATTGACCATCCAACGGATTGCCAAATTCCACGAAGATCTGCTTTTGGACACTAAATCCAAAATGTCCGCCGCTGAATTTTACCCATAACTGGTCGATGATACGGAGATCTTCGCAGGGAAGTTTCTGAATACTTTTGACATCTAAATATCCTTTTTCTTTTCGTCCTGCCACTTCTAGCATGATGTTATCTGTTTCTACGTCCGCTTCCTGCCATCGTCCATTTGCCAGGTAGCTGTGCAGTGATTTGTAGCGGTTTGGTAGTGTCTCGCGCACAATTCGTAGAGTTCGATCGGTGCGAGATGTTTCTGAAGCGGTGAAACTGTCGCGATCGTTGATCTGTTGCAATTCTGCTTCAGTGGGCAAGCGATAGTTATACACCACATCATCCGATTGCAAACTTGTCTGAGTTGCCAGCCATGCACAAAACCATCGCGCATCTTGCCAAGAAATGCCTGTCACAGGGCGGCTCTCACTAATCGACAGAGGTATACTTTTTGCCTGAGAATGAAACTGTCCATCGGCTTGGGCTGTCATGAATAGATGGTACTCTCCAATTGTGATGACATCTGAAATAATCTTGTTGCCATCAAAAATGGCTAGGCGATCTCGAAATCGTTGTTCGAGTTGCGCTTTTGCCCCTAATGCACCGCTTAAATCAATTGTTTTTAGCGCTTTGGTTAAGCGATCGTAGGTTTCTTGATCGACCTTACTGCCTTCATCTACCACCATGCGACGCGCCAATTGCAAGGCATAGTCTGTGCGATTCTCCAAGGCAACCTGAACAAATTTTGTCGCATTATGCATTGCTGCATAAAAACAAATTACTTCCTTCCAATCAGAATTATGGAACTGCTCGATCAGATAATCAGCGCTAACTTCAACCGCTGCTAGATATTCCTGAAAGGTTTTATGAGTGAACTGATAGAGATGACTCGCCACAATATCGCTTTCAGCACCCGCCAGCAACCCAGCAATATCTTGAATCTCCTGCAAAAACTTCTTGGGCGAAAGCTCTGAACTGTATTCCAATAATTTGGCTTGAATCCATTGCGCTCCTTCTTGTGGCGTGAAGTATGTTTTCTGCTGCTGCATTAAATTCAATGCCAACACCTGCAACACCGCTTGATTTTCTTCTGCACTCAATAGCGTTAACTTCGTATCTCGACGACGAGGACGCAATTCTAACAGTGTTCTGAAAATCTCTTGATACAGTTTTGCTCGGTGCTTGGGTAACGCCAGCGACGCTTGATAGGTAATGGCAATAATCGTGATCAATAATGGATTATTTGCCAACTCATTCAGCGCTGGATTGAGCGCAAGTTGATTAATTAGTTCCGTTGCTCTCTCATTCGCCCGATGCTCAACTTGGGCTTCAATTTGATCGCGATCGTCACTCGAGCTTCGTCCCGAACCCCAGTATTCTCGCTCATCCGCACGATACCACTTGTAAATGAAGTCCGATTTTTGGTCTCGGTTAAAGTCTTTGATCCCGATCTGCTGAGTCTGCTCAAACAAAGTACTATCGTAGCCGTGAGGTCGAGAGGTCAAAATCAAGGGTGTGGGGTAGTGTTGCATCTGCCAGTTTGCCCAGTGGCTGACCTTCTCCCGTTGAGCTTCGGGCACTTCATCCAAGCCATCTAGCATGACCAAACATTTACCGTCTTGCAACTGCTCTCTAAACCATTGGCTCGATGTTCTCAAGTCCTCGCAACGTGGCAGTTGTTTTACCTCGTCTGCAATCAGATCCGGCAGGGCTGGCGTGCGCTGGTCTTGAATTTTTGGATAGAGCGATCGCAGCAGTAACAACACCGGAATCAATCGCTGAGCATGATGCTCGCGGTACGTTTCGTTAGAAAAACTCAGTGTCAGATATCGCGTCAGCGTGGTTTTGCCATAGCCCGGATCAGCCACGATCGCCAACCGACACACGCGATCGCTCGTCTGCTGCTCTTTTGGCAACAAATCCCAAATCTGCTTACTGCGATCGCGGTACGTTACCGGAGTCGAATCATCGCCCAACTGAAGCGGCACAAACACTTCGCTCAACGGAACCCGCTTTAGGTAACTTTTGACCCCTTCAATCTGCAATTCATCGCAGTAAATCTTGAGCGCTTGGAGATATTTCTTCTCAAATCCAGAAACTTGGCTCGCAACGCTGTCGCCTCTTTTAACGACAGAATTGCCCATGCGATCGAGTTCTTCCTCAGCCCGTTTGTGCATTGGTTGAAGTAATCTCGTGCCGTAGTAAGCGACTCCCGCCAATAGAGCAGACAAGAACGCCTTGGGCAGATCGCCATCTTTGAACCCCGCCCACAACGCATTTAAGCCCCCGCCCGCTACGATCGCTTTAAGAATCAAATCTGCAATTTGCTCTGAGCGATTGGGTGACTTTGATTCTTTTTCGGAGTTAGCAGGCTTTGATTCTTCCTTTGATTCTTCGGGCATGGGGAGAGATTCCGAGGGTAGCTTGCTTTCTATGCTACCTTTCACCAGCTCTTATCGTCTTTAGGTAGAAATTGCTGATATGAACGCTGTAATGTCAAGCGCACGCTACCTCCTACAGTTCCCCCGGTCGTCACGAAGCTCGCAGTCGTTGTCACGAATGCTGTAACTGTCGTCACGAAGCTCGCAGTCGTCGTCACGAAGCTTGTAACGTTCCTCGTGAATCCCGCAACATTCGTCACGAAGCTCGTAGTTGTGGCCACAAACATCGTAACGTTCGTCACGAAGCTCGTAATTTTTTCAGTAAAGACACGGACTGACCCCAAGCCAGTTCGGAAAATCACGAGATCTGCTCAAAAAACTTCATCAAAAAAATATAGCTTTTTGCGAGATGTACTCATCCAGTTTGCCAATCCCAAAAGACAAACTAGCACTAGAAAACATCATTTCAGGGACACTACCCTATGCCACGTTCACATCGCACCTCTCGCATTCTCGACAAAGGGCAGCTACGAGTCTTGAAACTCAAAGCCATCGACCCCAGCATGGACTTTGGCAGCGATCGCACTCTCGAAAACTTGACTCAACAGATCGAGCGGTTGCAGACCACCCTAAACGACTACAACACCGAGCTTGCAAAGATCGATGCTGTGAAACTACAAATTGACGGCATGGAGAAACAGTTAGGAGATTTGCTCGATCAGATGTTGAATAGCGTCCGGGTGAAGTACGGCCACGACAGCCGTGAATATGAAATGGCAGGCGGGACTCGGAAGAGCGATCGCATTCGCAAAAGCGCCGAAGGTCGGGCAAAAAATAGTGCAAGAAAGCTCATCAAAACCCCGGTAAGCAGCAAGTAAACACTTACTCGCAGATGTCCAGACCAAGGATGGAGGATATAAAGAACCAGCCTCTACTTCCTCCTTCTTTGCGAAGCGTTGCCGTCGGCGTCCCGTCTTCAAACTCTCGCTAGCGTCACTTGTTCCACTTGGTCTTGATACTTACCATTCCGAGTGCTGTAGCTCACCGCACACGGCGCACCCTCTAAAAATAGCAACTGCACAATGCCCTCATTGGCATAAATCCGGCAGTCGGCGCTCGAAGAGTTGGAAAACTCTAGCGTCAAATGCCCACGCCAACCCGCTTCTGCTGGTGTCAAATTGGCAATTAGTCCAATTCGCGCGTAGGTTGACTTACCAATGCAGATCACGGTGATGTAATCGGGAACTTCTAACCGCTCCAGCGCCACGCCCAACCCATAGGAATGCGCAGGCAAGATAAAGAAACTGCCATTGTCATCATGATGCAGGGCAGCAGGCTCTAGGTTTGCAGAACTAAAATTCTTTGGATCAACGACTGTACCTGGAACATGACGGAAAATGCGGAAATCTGTCGGGGATAGCCGCAAATCGTAGCCGTAGCTGCTCAATCCGTAGGAAATAACAGGAAGATCATTCGCGCGGCGCACAAGTTTCGGCTCAAAAGGGCTAATCATCCCTTCCTGCGCCATTTGAGTAATCCAGGTATCGTTCTTAATCATGATTTGCCTTCTCTGTAAGGGATGAGGGAGGAGGGATAAGGGATGAGCTAGGGTTGGTGGCTGCGGCGAAGCTCGGTGATTTGGTCGGCTATATCTAAAATTGCGGGTGACATGTCGGGGCCGGTTAGAATCACATCGACATGAGACGGACGCTGCTTTAGGAAGTCCAGCACCTCCGCTTCAGGCACAAATCCAAACCCGATCGCTAGACTTAATTCGTCTAATACCACGAGATCGTATCTACCCTGGTACACCATGTCTTGAGTGTGCTGCCAGAGGTCTTGCAGCGATCGCAGTTCTTCGTCGTCGAGTTGCGGTGTATCGATGCACCGAGGAATGTCGCAGCGCAACCAGTCTAGATGTTGGCTCAGTTGAATTGGGCGATCGTGCCCCTGCCGAATGCCTCCCTTAAGGAACTGCACAATCAAAACGGGTGTTCCCTGACTGGCAATTCTTAGCGCTTGCGCCATCACACTGGTAAAAAAACTGCGGTGAGGAGAGGTAAACACCTGCACCAACCCTTCTACACGCAGGTTAGGTGATTGTTTAGAGTCAAATACAGGGGTCTCGACTTGTGAAACCATAGCGACATTCGGGGGTTAGAAGAACAGGTCGGTTCAATGCACCGTAAAAGGGATTTAGATATAGCGTCTTTGTGCGAGCCGCTTACATATAAAACACTAGATATAGTAAATCGTCAATAGGAAACCATTTGCTTCGGAAGGCTTTAGAGAACTATGTCATCGCAGAGCTTACGCTGCATCTAGGGTGAAAGAGCCAGTGTGCGAAATGGCATCTCCATTGCTCACGCCCTTTGTAACACCCCTTTGTAACGCTGTATCTCTGCCATATCTCTAGCGTGTTGCCGATGCTTCAGTAGAATTTTCACCCTTGAGCCATAAAATACACAGAAAAAATTAAAAGTACAACTGTACTTTGGAAGAATTTTCAATACACTTCTTCAATGCAGTTCTATGATCCGATGATGCCTCGTCCTGCACCTTGGAACATGATCCAGGATAAGAAAAAATTAGAAATAAAAATGGCTAACAGCGAGGTAACAACTGCTGTCGTCGTCGATTGCCCAACCCCTTTTGCGCCCCCAGTGGTCGTTAGTCCCCAGCTTGACCCGATGATTGAAATCAATGCTCCAAACACAACTCCTTTAATGGGTGCGCTGCACAGATCCCACACAGACAAGAGATCTCTGGCTGAGTTGAGAAAGATCGTGTTTGAAATTCCGTACAGTCCATTTGCAACGAACATGCCGCCAATTAGCCCTGTCACGAAGGAAAGCAGCGTTAAAATCGGCAACATCAAACAGCAGGCAACGACACGCGGAATCACTAAGTAATCGATCGGATCAGTCCGCAAGATGTAAAGCGCATCGATCTGTTCTGTGACCTTCATGGTGCCAATTTCGGCAGCGAAGGCTGAGCCAACTCGCCCAGCTAATACGACCGCCGTCAACACAGGCGCTAATTCTCGTGCCAGAGAAATCGCTAATACTCCACCAACCGCTGAGCCAGCCCCTAGGTTGATAAATTCACGAGAGACCTGAATGGTAAACACGGCTCCGACAAAACTAGCTGTCACCAACGCGATCGGTAGGGATGCAGGACCAGCCGCATTCATCTGATCGAGGGTGTTGCGCAAATTAATTCGACCTTTGAGTAAATGAACCAGAACTTGACCACCGAGCAAGATGGCAGCGAGTAGACGGCGACTCCAGAGTTCTAAACTGGATGTCTGATGTTGGGGCGTTTCAGTCAATGGAAAAATCCACTAGTAACTTAGTTAGTAAGGATATCAGTTCCGTTCAGGGATAAGTACATTAGAGTGTGTCTGTTAGTTTCTCAAGCTCATCAGTGGAAGGATCAATCGATATGGTGGGAAAGCGTCGTCAACTTGTCAGCATTGTTACACGCGAGGAAGAACCTGATTCGCAGATGGAATATTTCTACGATGTGCCGGGAAGTATGCCAGGGACATTGCGAATTCCAGCGGATGCGCTGCCGCCAGTGATTGGATTGATTGACTATAACGAACAGAAAGCGGTGCGTCTGCAAATTGAGAGGCCGGAAGAATGTTTGCCTTATCTCGATTCGGATTCGGTGTCTTGGGTGGATGTGAAGGGGTTGGGTAGCGAAGACGTGTTGCAACGAGTTGGACGAGTGTTTGAGTTGCATCCTCTGGTTTTGGAAGATGTGGTGAATGTGCCTCAACGTCCCAAGGTAGAGGAGTATGAGGATCAGTTGCTGATCATCACTCGTATGGTGACGCCTAAGAAATCGGGGAATTCGTTTCATCAAGAGCAGGTCAGTCTGATTTTGGGAAAACACTACTTGTTAACGGTGCAGGAAGAGCCGGAGTTTGATTGCTTTGGGGCAGTGCGCGATCGCATTCGCACGGGCAGAGGAAGCATCCGCGAACGTGGGGCAGACTACCTTGCTTATGCTGTGCTTGACTCGATTATTGATGGCTTCTTTCCGGTGCTGGAAATCTATGGCGAAGATATTGAGGAGCTTGAAGATGCGGTGGTTGAAAGCCCTACTCATCAAACTTTGGAACGGATTCATGTTTTAAAGCGAGAGCTACTGATGTTGCGTCGCGCGATTTGGCCGATGCGAGATGCAATTAATGCGCTGATTCGAGATGGCAATCCTTTGATTAGCGAGGAGGTTCGGATTTATTTGCGGGACTGCTACGACCACACAGTTCAGGTTCTGGATATGGTTGAGACTTACCGTGAGTTGGCGTCTAGTTTGATGGATGTGTATCTGTCATCGGTCAGCAATAAGATGAATGAAATTATGAAAGTGTTGACGGTGATTTCAACGATTTTCATTCCGTTGACGTTCGTGGCGGGAATCTATGGCATGAATTTTGATCCTGAAAAGTCTCCCTACAACATGCCCGAACTCGATTGGTACTGGGGATATCCTCTGTGTTTGGCGCTAATGCTGGGAATCGCGCTTGCTCTGGTCTATTACTTCAAACGCAAAGGCTGGTTTGAGAATTTCTCTACGGTTAAAAGCCGCGATTAGATGAGGTCGCTTGATGCCAGCTTAAAGAGTACTCGCGACAAATGAACGATTAGCGCAGTGCGCCACGCTGTAGGAGTCGGTAAGGGTATGGCAGTGCCGTTGGAGTGAGTGACGAATGTCGAGCGAGAACAGTGTATGCTCCGGGCGTGAGGTTGGCAAAGATGGCGATCGCAGACCGCAGCATGACGGGCTGCTGATCAAGTACGGTTCCTTCAGAGGCTACTAAAACGATGACGAATTCACCATCGATAGAAGCCATTCCAGCCCCTTGTTCGTTGCGAATTACGGCGATGATGTCTGCCAAACTCTTCTACTCCTTCATCCGTTTCTCAATCTCTGACATGGGCAGTAATAACGTCTCCTCAATCTCTTGTCGCACTTCTGGGCTGACATAACACTCGCTATTTAGACAATCAACTAGCAGCTTATTAGTATCGTAATAGTTTCTCAGTTCTGATAACTCTTGTTGATTAAACTTTAAGCCTCGTAAGTGACTTTTATATTTAGTCATAAATTTCTTAAACTTTTCCTTCCAAACATTTCCGTTTAGAATCCACCAAGAAGCTGATCCTCGTCCTATCTGATTTGATTGACAAGTGATTCTTTCCAAGAAGATCCAATTTTTATACATTGGCTCTTTGACAAGCTCTAAAGTTTTATTAAGTTGAGAAGCCAACTCAAATGAGGCTAGCATTTCTAAATCAATAACAGTAGCTTCGCTAATGCTATTCTCTAATGTCATAGCAAGCTCAAAGGACTTATAAAAATTTAATTCTTGAGATGAGTGGACAAGATCATGAAGTGAATTGATATTCTCTACAATCTCTTCAAGAACAAAAGCTAAATAAATATTGTGTGTGTATTCAATTACACAGTCAAGGCAGAGTGCTCGAACTATAGGAAGCCATAATGTAGCTTCAGTATCTTCAAAATCTCGAAATTCTGCTAATTGTAAGAGCGATTCTGTATTAGGAAACTGTTTATGAACTATAGTTAAACAACGCTGAATCGCTTCATTGAAAGAGCTTAGATTGTCAATTTTTCGCTTCATTGAGAGCAGCAAACGATCGGCTTTCGGCATGATATTTACGGTTAGCAAAAAGACTTCACGCCATCGTTTCTCTGTTATGTGTTCGACCAGCCTTTCATAATCAGCTTTATTAACAATTTGCTTCGCTGTGAAATACTCTTGAAACGTTAAATGTGAAAACGAGTAGATTCCCCTTGCCCGTTCGACTAGTAAACCATGCTGTGCCTCGATTGACTTTAAAGCCGCTTCACTGCCAAGTTGCAAAGCTTGTGGGTCTGTTCTTGCATCAGGCAAATTGGTAATGTAATCGATGATGTGTTGTTCAACGGTTCTCTGCTTGAAGAAATAATCTTTTTGCTCAAATGTTTTGAGGGCAAGCTGACTCAGAAGTTCCTCTTTGCGATTAGTCGATAACTTCTCATAGAACTGATCGCGCTTGACTTCGCGGCTTGTATCCCACTTACCCAATAGCGTCCGCAATCCCCGCTGATAGAGTTCCGCACGATCTCTCGGAAACTCTAGCGACTCTTCACACTCTAAACACAGCAACGTCAGCAATAGCGGATTGCTTGCCAGTTGTTTAATCGGCTTGTTTTCGTCTAATTTTTTGATGACGCGTTTTGCAAACTGTTTACCTTCCTCCAAATATCTGTATTGAAACCAAACGCGAATAAAGGTCGAAATCTGCTCATCATCAAAATCTGCCACCTCCACTTCGGTAAATTGTTCAAAAATGTATTCCTTAGCAGCAATGCGGCAAGTGATCACAAAATGGTTGTTTGCATATCGAGCGGCGAATTCTCGAATTTCTCGCAACACTCGCCCTGTGTCTTCTTCTCGGACTTCGTCCAATCCATCTAACAAAACAAACGTTTTACCCTGCTGGATCAGGGTTTGAAGTTGGGTTTGGGTTGCGTTGTTCGTAATTTTCTCTCGGATGTAATCTAAAAAATCTGGTTGGTTTTTCGCTTCTGCAAAATCCTTGAGCGTGATGAAGAGGGGGACGCGATCGCCAAAAAAATACCCTTCAATGCACTGCATTGCCAGATACTTGAGAAACGTTGATTTTCCCGCCCCTGGCTTTCCCAACACCATCAATTTATTGTGCCGTTTGACCGCTTCGATTCCGGCAACTCGCCCTTCTCTAACTCGACTCAACCCAACTCGATCGAACTCCTCCAAACCTGCATTCTGCAACAGTTGGGCAATCTCTCTTCGATCGCGTGCCGTAATCCTTTCCAAGATATTGACATTCGTATAAATGCCCTGCTTTCCGGTTAGCTCGATCGGCTGTGTCATGTCTAACACCCGCATCGTGCCGCAGCGCTCTTTAACCAGAGGTCTGATCTGTTCGCGAATGGCTTGGACTGTTTCAGCGATTGCTTCTATCACCACGTCTTCGGCAATGCTGTCCTCTGCTTCTCGCTGGGTGATTTCTTCCCAGTTCAAATCCAGCGCAGTGCAAATTTCGATGAAGACGTGGCGATCAATCGGCTTGCCTGCAAAGAACTTACTGACTGGTTGACGAGTCTTTAAATTAACTTGTTCTGCCAAAGCTTCTTGCGTCAGTCCTTCGGCATTGTAAGCTTTGCGTGCTTTTTTGATCCCTTCTGCGGAAGCTTGTAGCGATCGACGTGCCATGACTATAACCGTAAAAAGCTTTGTTAGTTTTTTAACCGATTTCACTCAATTCATGCAAATCATGCACGAAGTAAGCAGTTAGGTGAGCCAGCTTTCACACATGAGCTTGAGAAATTGAGGATGTAGTAAATGGAGATACCTCCCGATGCCTCACACAACCACTCAACCTCATACTGAAGTGCCTATCACAGTGACACCGCCGCAACCGATGCAAGGAGATTCTACAACTCAGTTAGTTTTTGCGATCGCGATCCTCATCAAATCGGTTGCCTTGCTGATCCATACGATGAAGAAATAGTTGACTTGCGCGATCGTTCAAGTTGGTGGAGCGATCGCGCTTTTTACATCCGCGATCGCGTCTCGTTCTTTCTCGTTGAATGTTTGATCATCGTCGTCCAATGTTTGAGGTGGGCTGACTCAGGTTCAACATTCATTAACGAATGTCTGAGGTGGGCTGACCCAGGTTTGAGGTTCAACGATGAATGTCTGAGGTGGATGAACGTAGCTCTGAAGTTCAACGCTGAAGCTCTGAGGTGGATAAACGTAGGTTTAACATTCCTCGACGAAGCTCTGAGGTGGATGAACGAATGTTTGAGGTGGGCTGACCCAGGTTTAACATTCCTCGACGAATGTTTGATCATCAACGCTGAATGTCTGAGCTTCATCGACGAATGTTTGATCATCAACGACAAATCATTTTTCTTGCCGTTCTGATCCTGCCGCTTCAATCGGGAGAGTAATCACAAACTCCGTGCCCTGTCCTAGTATCGAATTGACTTCAATCGTTCCAGCGTGCTTCTCCACCACAATCGATCGCGCGATCGAGAGTCCCAACCCAGTTCCAACGCCAACCGCTTTCGTCGTAAACAAATGGTTAAAAATCTTCTCTTTGATCTCATCGCTCATGCCAAGTCCATTGTCTGCAATTGCGATCGCAACCTGCTGCTGATCGGCTGCAATCGCCGTGCGAATCGTGATCTGATTGGGATGAGCCAGCAAATCCTCCAGCGTGCGATTGACATTCGACTCCTCCAACGCCTCGATCGCATTGGCCAACAGATTCATAAACACCTGATTAAGCTGCCCCGCAAAGCATTCGACTAGCGGAAGCTGACCATACTCTTTAATCACCCCGATCGCGGGGCGTGCCTCGTTCCCCTTCAAACGATGCTTCAGAATCAGCAACGTACTGTCGATCCCCTCATGCAAATCGTGCAGAACGGCGCGATCGCAGTCGGCACGCGCAAACGATCGGAGGCTAGTGCTAATGCCGCGAATTCGAGAAACCCCTTCACGCATCGAGCCAATTAACTTAGGCAAGTCTTGACCAATGTAATCGAGATCGATCGCACTGATCCTGTCCTCAATTTCGGCATCAGAATACTTCTGCTGATATAGCCTAATCAAGCCCATCAAATCCTCGACATAGTTCATCGCAGGCGTAATGTTGCCCGCTAAAAAACCAACCGGATTATTAATTTCATGAGCCACCCCGATCATCAAGTTGCCCAACGCCGACATTTTCTCGCTCTGCACCATTAGCGCCTGCGCCTTTTGCAGATCTTGCAACGCCTGCTGTAACTCTTGAGTTTGCTGACGCAGTTGGGCTTCTGACCCATACAGCGCTTCTTCAGTTTGTTTGCGAACAACACCCAAAGCGACATCAGTTGCCGCGAGCTTGAGGGATTCAAGAACAGAATCGTTCAGCGGTTTGTGTGCAAACATCGCAATCACGCCAACCAATCGCCCTTCGATCAAAAGCGGATATCCCGCAAACGCAACCATGCCTTCCCGACGCGCCCAGTCCTTATTCCCCACTCGCGGATCGTCTAAAACAGAATTCGTTAAATGCGGCTGTCGCTCTTGAGCAATCCAACCAATCTTAAACATCCCCACCGGAACGCGAGCGTGATCGCCATTGATGTGAGTGTAAAGGCCAGAACTCACCTGCAACTCCAAAACGTTTTCGGCGGTGTTCAATATCCAAATCCGCGCGAAGGCAGCATCTAAGTGCTTTACCACCGCATCAGTGCAGTGTTTCAGAACGTCTTGCAGCGTGCTGCCATTGGTCAGCGCAAAGTCAATCTCTGCGCGAAACTCCACCTGTCGAACTTGCTCTTTGACAGCAGCCAGAGTGTTCTTCAGTTCGACATTCTCTACCCGCGCGATCGCAGCAGCAGCGTGTAGATTCTGATAGAGAATCGCGTGATCTAGCGCGATCGCGGCGTGAGTAAACAGCAGGTTAAGACCTTCAACGCGATCGCAGGTAAACGATTCAAGATGCCGACTATTTTCTAGGTACAAAATCGCGATCAGCTTACCTTGATTCAAGAGAGGCGCACACAGCACGTTCTTGGGCTGATGGTGCAGAAGGTAGCGATCGTTAGAGAACGAGTTATGAGAAACTGCATTGTGATGAACAATAGGCTGCAACGTGCGGCTAACAGCCCCGACGAGAGAAACCGGAACCGCTTGACTGATATCAACCGAAACAGATTGACCAATAACGAGTGTTTCTCCACACTGAGCGATCGCTTCAATCACCCACTGACTCTCTTGGTACATCAGCAAAACGCATTTTTCGGCTCCAGCAAATTCGCTCACCTCCCACAGCAGAGCCGCCATCAATTTCTCTAGTTCAACTTCCCTAGAAAAGGCTTGGCAAGCTCTCAGAACCGCTGTGAGGTTCACCGCTCCAGAAATACTAGTGCTGCAAGGTGAGAATAACGTGCTGGCAGAAAATGGCATGAGCTTCAAGAAGTCAAATTGGATTGGTTACAGATTCAGAAGAATGATGCCGCTCATTCCAAAGATGGAGTGTATACCAATCAATATGCCCATCGAGCTACGAAGGGCACTATGCCATTTTTCTTCTAAGCATTTGTTAACCTTTACCACTCAGAAACAGATGGCAAAGCGTTGTTTAAGTCTTCTGATTTTGAGATTTGAATCGTCCTTCGACAAATCCTCGTGGCTTCAGATGCTTGGTTTTGCGTCCGCTCACCCGTTCGCGCCACATCCGAAAACTAGACTCCTTCATCTCTCGTCGCATCAGAGCGATGACTTGTTTTTCATCCAGCCCAAACTGCGTCGCGATCGCGGCAAACGGCGTCCGATCTTCCCACGCCATTTCAACAACGCGATCGATACTTGCTTGTTCTAATTCTGGTAGTTTCATCTCTCCATTGCCTCTAGTGATTTCGGAACGGCTGCCGTTAGAATTTCATTTCCCGTTGGCGTAACCAACACATCGTCCTCAATCCGAATGCCAATGCCGCGCCACCGCTCTGGCACTTCTGGCTGTCCTTCAAACGGCTTGAAGTCCGGTCGAATATAGATTCCAGGTTCAACCGTGACCACATGTCCTGGCTGAAAGGTCTGCCACGTTTCGCCAATCTGCCGCACGCCAGAATCATGCACATCCAGCCCCAACCAGTGCCCCGTGCCGTGCATAAAAAACGGCTTGTACTTTTCTTCTTTAATGATTTCCTCAATGTCTCCCTGCAAGAGTCCCAGCGCCATCAATCCTTCTACAATCGTGCGAACGGCAGTCTCGTGAAACTGATTCCAAGCGCTGCCTGGCTGGAGTTGCGCGATCGCGTCCAGTTGCGCTTTTAGAACTAGCTCATACAAAATGCGCTGCTCTTCAGTAAATTTGTTGCCAACGGGATAGGTGCGCGTGATGTCTGAATTGTAATAACCGTAAGAACAGCCAGCATCCACCAAAAGAAGTTCCCCGTCCTGCATTTGGCGATCGTTTTCGGTGTAGTGCAAAATGCAAGAATTCGCCCCCGACGCCACAATCGACGGATACGCCGCCCCCCAGCCACCTCGCAAGCGGAACAAATGCTCCATTTCAGCTTGGAGTTCGTATTCATACATGCCTGGTTTGCGGAGTTGGAGGGCGAGATTGTGAGATTCTGCTGCGATCTCAACCGCCTTGCGCATTAACTCCAGTTCGCTTTCACTCTTCACTTGCCGCAACGGATAGAGCAACGGGCCTGGATCTTCGATCGCAATCGGGCCAATCCACTTTTTCTCATAGGTCGCCATGCATCGCTGCCACAGCGCAATGATTCGATCATTAAAGCTGCGATCGCGGCCCATGTGATAGTAGATGCGATCGGCTTTTTCGACATATTGCGGCAGCTTTTTCGTCAACTCAGCGATCGGATACGCCTCATCTGCGCCATAAACCTCCTTCGCCGCCTCAACCCCAATCCGATAGCCTGACCACGTTTCCTTGTCGCGATCCTTCGGCTGCACAAACAGCACAAACTTATGAGTCTCATGCCACGGCGCAAACACTGCCACACAGTCCGCTTCATTGAATCCCGTCAGATAGAAAAAATTACTATCTTGCCGGAAGTTGTACTCCACATCGTTATGCATCACGGCAGTCGGCGCACTCCGAAGAATCGCAGTTCCGTTGCCGATTTTGTCGAGAAAGCGATCGCGCCGTTGCCGAAATTCTGATTGCATAACGATGAGGAATAAACGGAGTAAAAGTACGGGGTGTTAGGCGATGCCAGAACACCCCCTCTATTAAACTTTGTAACTCATAACCTGGATTACCATACCCTCTTTGGGCACATCTGAACGGCTAATCGTGAGCGAGCTTCCTCCCCGCCGAACGGGTGTGCCACTCATCAGCGTCAGGAAATTGTCCAACGCGGTTAGCTCACACTGATCTTTCGCGGCTGAAGTGCGATATTGAGTCGGCACAACAAGTTTAGCGTTCAACACTTGCAGCGCTTGTTTGGCTTCCTGTGGCGTGTAGGCTTTCGGGCCGCCGCCCACCGGAATGAACACCACATCGGGAGTGCCCATCAAAATCTTTTGCTCTAGAGTAATCGGAGCCGCCGCCCCGCCGAGATGCAACACAGACACACCGCCTTGAGTCCATTTCCACGCGATATTTTTGCCAAAGCGTTTGCCGCCATTGCGATCGTGGTCGGTGGCAATGCCTTGAATCTTGAGTCCGTTCAGATTGTAAGCACCCGATTGGTAGAGCAGTTTAGGATTTCCAGGCACAACGTCCACTGCGCCTTCATCGAGAAGCTGACTGCTAATCATCACCAAATCGGCTCCCACTTTGGGGGCGCGATATCCGGCGGTGCAGCCTGCGCTCTTAAACGGATTGACGAGAATGCGCTGTCCGCTACCACTCAGCAAGACGCAGGTATGTCCCAAGTACTGAACTGAGAGAGAACCCGTTTGTGCGATCGCCCGTCGGTCTGATAGCGCGATCGTCGCGACTGCACTTCCCAATCCTGCGCCCGCTACCTGTAAAAATTGTCTCCGTTTCATAGTTCTCCTCAACAATGCCGATCACGACTCCTGAGTTCTAAGTGTTGAGTCAAACGGTTCCCCTCGTCAACTTATCTCTCCCAGATGCCTTGAACGATTGGCTTCACGAAGATCTCAAAGATGGTCTCAACGATCGCTAATGTCCTGCAAAAAGTTCCGCAATAGCTGCATGCCTGATGCCGTCAGCACACTTTCTGGATGAAACTGCACCCCTTGAATGTGCGGGTAGTGTCGATGCCGAACGCCCATAATCGTGTCATCGTCCACCCAAGCCGTAATTTCTAGCACATCCGGGCAACTCTCCCGCTCAATCACCAAACTGTGATATCGAGTCGCCGTCATTGGGTTCTCAACGCCCGCAAACACGCCTAGATTCGTATGCTGCACGTCAGATGTTTTGCCATGCATTAACACGGGTGCAGAAACAATGTTGCCGCCAAACACCTGTCCAATGCTTTGGTGTCCCAAACAGACGCCTAAAATCGGCGTTGTCACTCCCAGTTGCCGAATCAACTCCATTGAAATTCCGGCATCTTCTGGGCGGCCCGGCCCTGGCGAAATCACAATTCCGGCGGGGTTTAGCTGCTTCACCTGCTCCAGCGTAATCTGGTCATTCCGGTAAACCTGAATGTCGGCTGCGATCGGAAATTCTGCCCCCAATTCACCGAGGTACTGAACCAAGTTGTACGTAAAACTATCGTAGTTGTCGATCACAAGAATCATGGCAATAGACCAGAACGGTGAATTCTAGTCTACCCCGTCCATTCTTAGCCCGGAAGAGCAGGCAACAGCACAAATACTTTAGGCAACAGCACACAGCCAGCGACTAGGACTGCCGCGATCGCAGCCACTAACACCGCTGCCGCCGCACAATCTTTGGCAATCTTTGCCAGTTCATGATAGGACTGCTTCACGGTCAAATCTACCACTGACTCAATCGCCGTGTTGAGTAACTCCATCGCCAACACTAGCCCGATCGTCAAGCCAATCACCGCCAGTTCTACCACGCTCGATCGCAGCGCAATTCCGCACCCGATCGCCGCACTTCCCAGCAACACATGAATCCGAAAATTACGCTGCGTCAGAAACGCATAGCTGATGCCCATCCAAGCGTACTTAAAGCTGGTAAACAACGTGGGGGCAACTTGCCACGCCAAATCGCGATCGGGCTTCACTAAAGACACAATTTTAGAGGAAGGGCGCTTCGGCGGTTGGGTCGGAACTTCTGAGGACATAGCAATAACTTACATAACGGGCGGGGGAGCGATGCGAGTAAAGCGTGGAGGACTTTATAAGTTAGTCATAAACCTCAGAAACAGTATGACAACAATGCCATCAAACGTAAATATCACAATCACATTACAGATGGACGGCAATCCCGACGGATTTGAGAAGCACTTGCTGCTGATCTAACATTCTTTCTAAATGCTCATCATCGGGATGATCCCATCCCAGAAGATGCAAGAGTCCGTGAGCAGAGAGCCACGCTAATTCGGTTTCTAGAGAATGCTCGTGCTGCTGGGCTTGTCTGGTGGCAGTCTCGATCGAAATGATAATGTCTCCCAAATACAAGGGTTCTTCGTCCAGCTCATCAAATTCTGGGTACTCTACTTCCAGCATGGCAAACGATAAAACATCGGTGGGTTGGTCTTTTTGCCGATATTGACGGTTTAAAGTCTGGATGTCTTGATCGTCGGTTAGCCGCAAGCTTAACTCGTAAAGCTCTTGGGGATGGAGGGGTAGCTCATCGTCAGGATCGGTAGGACGTAGCATCTCTAGCCAACGACGAAACCAAATCTCCCAAGTTTCCGAACTGATGGGAGACATTTCGGCTAACGGTTGAGTGGAAAAAAAGCAATCTTGCACACTGAGTTCGACGTGCATGATGCCCATTACCGAGTTAGATAAGATAGACCAATCAGCACTGCTAGTAGCCCAGTTGCCGTCAAGAAAAAGTGAAATATGGAGGTTCCCCGCTTCCGAACCATGTTTCGCATGGCGAGCTTGACATAGCTCGGTGGACGCTCGGTTGGCGTTTCAGAAGTCGGGTTAATGGGCGCTTCAGAGGGTGTAGTCATAAAATCTAGATTCCGTGACAGGAGCATTCTTACTCTAGCAACTGACGCGCTGACTGAAATAAATCTGCACGTCGGGCTGAACCTGCTAACCTGTTAATTCATTCTGCTGACTTATCGATTAACCTCTCATGTCTCGTCTTGCCAGTACGATTGAAGCGATTCTCTACCTCAAAGCACAACCTCTGTCGATCGCGCAGATTTCCGAGTTTGCGGGCTGCGATCGCAAAACGACCGAGGAAGGATTATTAGAACTAATGGGAGACTATGCCCACCGCGATACAGCGCTAGAAGTGGTAGATACAGGAAAAGGCTATACACTCCAGCTTCGGGAGTCGTACCAAAATTTGGTTCATGCCTTAATCCCTGCGGATGTGGGAGTCGGAGCGCTCAGAACGCTGGCGGTCATTGCGATGAGAGGGCCGCTCACCCAAACCGATTTGGTCGATTTGCGGGGATCAGGCGCTTATCAGCACGTTCAGGAACTCGTGACGCAGGGCTTTGTAAAGCGACGACGCAAGTCTGATGGTCGGTCTTATTGGGTGCAAGTAACCGATAAGTTTCACCAATATTTCCAGTTAAATCAGCTACCGGAAGGCGTAAGTCAATTGATTTCGCGTCGAAAGGCAAAACCCGCCGGGGAAGAAGTGACGGATGGAGAAGCGATCGCGTTAGATACATCGGAAGAGATGCGGAAGGATTTAGGAGCAGAAGAGCCGCTTGAATTGGACGAGCTTCAACTCGAAGATTAGAGGGCAATGCGATCGTTCAGCCACGTTTACAACACTTTGGAGCAACTAAAACTGGCGAGTAATTAAAGCTGGTAAGCGATGCAAGTGACTAAACTTCAGGTTTGCTATCTCGTTGCATCAGTTCTCCGACCGCCGCTTGAGGGGTGATCTCGTCTTGGAGCAAGCGATACACTTGCTGAGAAATCGGCATTGAGATGCCTTGTTGCTGGGCAAGTTTGATCAAGACGGCGGTTGTGTTGATGCCCTCCGCTGTACCTTCTAGCGCCTCTAGAACTTGGCATAGTGTTTTGCCTTGTGCCAACCCATAGCCAACTTGATAGTTGCGGCTTAGGGGACTGTTACAGGTCGCTAGCAGATCTCCTAATCCTGAGAGTCCATATAGGGTTTCGGCTTTGGCTCCCCAATAGGTGCCGATGCGAATCATTTCGGCTAACCCGCGAGTGATCAGCGCGGCTTTGGCGTTGTCTCCAAGCTCCAGTCCGTCACAGGCTCCAACCGCGATCGCAATCACGTTTTTCAGTGCCCCGCCCAATTCAACGCCGATCGCATCAGAATTTGTATAGACTCGAAACCGACTGGACGAAAAGGCCGCCTGCACTCGTTCTGCCGTCTCTGGCTGGTCACTTGCAATGACGCTGGCAGCCGGTAAGCCCTGTTCAATTTCTTTTGATAAATTAGGTCCTGACAGAATCGCGATCCTCAAGACTTGGGTTGGCGAATCCTTTTGGAGCTTGCTGGAACTAATTCGCTGCGCCGGAAAGCCCGTTCGCCAGACTTGAGATGGTAGTAATGGCAGATCAACATTGCTTCCAGAGTCAGGATCAAGTCCCTTAGTAGCGGTGACGAGAATGGCGTTGGGTGCGATCGCGCACGTCTGTAGCTGTGCCATCACCGAGCGGACGCCTTTCATCGAAATGGCAGACACGATGATCTCGGCATTCTTAATCACGTCTTCTAGAGAAGTCGAAGAGCGTCGTGACCAGATCTCGACCTGATGACCGTTTCCTTTAGCAAGCTCTGCTAAAGTGCTGCCCCATGCACCAGCTCCTACGACGGTGATCTTCAAGCGTTCCCCCGTGGATATTGCTTCATCAGCGCTCTCACCTGTTCTGCATGATAAGAACTGCGGGTGAGCGGGGACGAGACAACTTGCAAAAATCCGAGCGCTTCTCCGTACTCACGCCATGCGTCGAACTGCTCGGGCGTCACAAAGTCCTGAACGCCCAAATGTTTCTGCGTCGGCTGGAGATACTGCCCGATGGTGAGAATGTCACAATCTACAGCTCGTAAATCCCGCAAGACTTGGCGCACTTCGTCATCAGTTTCGCCTAAGCCCACCATGATGCCAGACTTGGTGTAGACCGACGGCGTGATTTGCCGCGATCGCTTCAAAAGTTCGAGCGATCGGGCGTAGTCTCCTTGAGGACGCACTCGCCGATACAAACGAGGAATTGTTTCGGTGTTGTGATTTAACACTTCGGGCGCAGCGCTCAGTAGAATCGCCAATGCTTCCCAATTGGCGCACAGATCGGGGATCAGAACCTCGATCGTTGTACCTGGTGAAATGGCTCGAATCTCCTCAATGCACCGCACAAACTGACTCGCTCCTCCATCGGGCAAATCATCGCGATTGACGGACGTAATCACCACATGGTTCAGCCGCATTCGTCGTACGGCTTCTGCTAACCGAGTCGGCTCTGTGGGGTCGAGGGGCTGTGGTTTTTTCTCAAAATCAATGTCGCAGTAGGGGCAGGCGCGGGTGCAAGCGGGTCCCATGATCAAAAACGTTGCTGTTCCAGCGTTGAAGCATTCGCCGATGTTGGGGCAGGATGCTTCTTCGCAAACTGTGTTAAGAGCGAGATCTCGCAGAATGTCTTTAACGTTGCCGACCCGCTCCCACTGAGGAGCCTTGACCCGTAACCAGTCCGGTTTCACAACCACGTCTGTCGTTCCTGAGGTTTTGCACTCCTAATCTTAACAAGTTGCTGTAGAGGATTGTATATTTAGACGGGTGTGCTAACCTGAACTATAGGCATCGGGATGTAGCGCAGCTTGGTAGCGCACCTCGTTCGGGACGAGGGGGTCGTAGGTTCAAATCCTATCATCCCGATTTTGAGAGACAAGTTCAGATACTAGTAAAACCCTTGATTCATAAGTGTTTCAAGGGTTTTTTTACGTCTTATTTACTAGTCAAGCCTTGGTTCTAACTAGTGGAAGTATCTTTCGCTAGTCAATGAGAATCTGATTATTGGTTCTAGACTGGTTCTAGGCTTTGGAGGTTGGTTCTAGGACTAGAACCAATTACTAGCTTTAGCCTCTGCTTACTAGCCTTGTACCATTACGCTATGCAGCGTTTCTGACCTAACTTAGGTCAGAAACGCTCTAGGTTGTGTTGACATTTCAGCGAAGTTCAATCAGCAAGGCAGTGAAATAA
>NZ_JCACKG010000065.1:0-20879 GCF_059505265.1 Myxacorys chilensis
TGCTGAAACCACACTCCTCCAGTATCGCAAAATCCACACGTCTAGAACACGACCCTAAGACTTAACTTTGGCGTTTGGGTCTGACGCAGTAACGGCCGCGCTCACCGGACTCAGCTGGCTTTTGAAACACAACCAACCATATCAATAGTTCCGGTGCAGCGCGATTGTTAGACAGCTAGACAGTTTGTTGCATTCTTGAGGGAAATCATTGAATTTGAATCACCTTGCTTATTATTTCGAGGGCTTTATAGAAGGGAGCAACAACACGTTCCTTAAGCTCATTTGCCTCACTAAACGGACCAATAAATTCACGCAATTTAGGCAGCTCAGAAAAATCTTTTATGGCTGGATCGCCGGTAAAAGTTTTGTAAGATTTTTCATATTCGTTAATGATCTCGTTTAAGTAGTCCTCAACTGATTCTAACTTCGCCGCTAAATCAGGAGCAGTATCACCAGAACCAGAATCTACAAACAACTCAGGCTCACTCTTGACTACTTGAACTGCGAGCTCAAAGGATAGTTGAGCTTCGATAAGTTTATCAAGTTGTTTGCTATACTCCTCTCCGAGAACAATCTCTCTGCGTGTATCTAAATCTATACGAACTGCTTTCGCCCGAAGTAGTCGTCTTATTTGTTTTGCACTATTGTAGCTAGAGATTAAATTTGAACGAAGATTACGTTGAATTTCTCTCTGGCGTTCTCTCGACTCCCGTTCCCGACGATAGGCTTCATATACTAAAGAAACTCCCCCACCCACAATCGTGATGAGGAAAAATTGATATGTAGAATCAAAAACTTTTTCCTCAACGTGCTTTTTAATCGAGCTTCCGAAAATAAGGAATAGAAGAACTCCGATTAAACCAATGGAAGCGATCAATCTTGTGAAGCGAGAACTACTTAGCATACAGTGTTTAAATTTCCACTCTATCGCGTAAAAACTTAATAAAATAGTCCAATTTCAGATTATTCAAAGAAATTAAACTGCTCCTTCTAATTGGAGTTTAGACTAATTCAAAAAATACGCTATATGCAGCGTTTCCTAATTTTTCCAGGTCACTCCAGATAGTGGAAAATTCAATTTAGTCTAAACTCCAGTTCTAACCAACAGACTCAAAGAACTACCGCAACAGATAACCCAAAGCTGTCTAACTTCTTTTTAGAGAGAAATTTTCTGCATATCACACCGAAACGAGCGAATAGGCAGCTGGTTTCCGCATAACACCCTAAATCAGGTAGATAGGCAGAATCTTTCTGTATAGTACGCTCATGTGGATGGATAGGCGGAAAGATTCCGCCTATTTTCAGATTTAGCCCGGCTGTCAGCGCACAGGTTCCCTGCACTAAAGGTGTTCGCCTCAGCATTGCCCGTGCTTTGATTACTACACTCAATTTCTGATGAGATTGTCCCGAGTGAAAGGTACTCTAAATAAAAGCACGGATCGCCTGCGCTATTGCTTCAGGTAAGGTTATTTTTGTTTATGGCTCTTCTTCAGACTCTACGCGACGATTATGCTCGATTTCCAGCGAATCAGACGTATAGCATTTATGCCCAAGACGTGTTTTTCAAAGACCCGCTCAATCAGTTTCGAGGAGTTGAGCGCTATAAGAAAATGATTGGATTTATTGAGCGTTGGTTTATCGACACTAAGTTTGAATTGCACAGCATTGAAGAGAGTGGAGACGAAATCAAAACTCGCTGGACATTGAGTTGGAATGTTGCTTTACCGTGGAACCCTCGCATTTCGATCGATGGATCAAGTGAGTTGCGAACGAATGAAGATCAATTAATTGTTTCTCACATCGATTATTGGGATTGCTCTAGGTTCGATGTCTTAAAACAGGTGTTTCTCGCTCACTAACAGGATTTACAAAAAGCGTTGCAGATGCTGCGGTGCATCCGTAGGTCTTTACAAACAGAGTTCCTGTGGTGGTACCGAATGTTGCTTCCGTCTTGAGGAATGTTGTTTCCGTCGCGAGGAATGTTGCTTCTGTCGTAGCGAATGTTGCTTCTGTGGTAACGAACCTTGCTTCCGTCGTGAGGAATGTTGCTTCTGCCGTAGCGAATGTTGCTTCTGTCGCGCGAAATGTTGTTCCTGTGGTTAAGTATTAGTTCAGTGTTATTTAGGTCAGTGTCGTGATGTCGCTCAGTGCGTAAGTCCTGACTAATTCAGAATCGCTCAACAATATTAGAGTAGTTCAGAAACTTATTACTTTTTTTCAAACAATTTTCCGTATTCTTAGTTAAAGCTAGCGTAAAGAGTTCTAAACGAAGGATATCGGAATGGAACTTCTGCAAAATCGCTACCAGGTTGAAGGTCAGCTTGGCAAAAAAGCTGGGCGGCAAACTGTTCTTGCACGAGATTTAGAAACGCAAGAACAGGTTGTGATCAAGCTGCTTACATTTGGCGTCGATTTTGAATGGGATGATCTCAAATTGTTTGAGCGTGAAGCAGAAACACTGCGATCGCTAGATCACCCCGCCATTCCCAAATACCTCGACTACTTCGAGATCGAAACTGCAACCACGAGGGGCTTTGCGATCGTTCAAAGCTACATCGATGCAAAATCTCTAGACCAACACCTCAAAGCGGGGCGATCGTTTACCGAAACTGAAGTGAAGCAGTTAGCAGAATCGCTGCTTGATATTCTGGGGTATCTGCACACTCAGCACCCGACGGTGATTCACCGCGACATTAAGCCCAGTAATATTCTGCTGAGCGATCGCACAGGTCATCACGTCGGACGAGTCTATCTTGTGGATTTTGGCTCAGTTCAAACCTTAGTCGCGCAGGAAGGCGGAACGATTACCGTCGTTGGAACTTACGGCTATATGCCTCCCGAACAATATGGCGGACGGGCAACTCCTGCATCTGACCTCTACAGTTTGGGCGCAACGTTGATTTACTTGACGACGGGCAAACATCCCGCCGACTTACCGCAACACAATTTACAACTGCAATTTAGACCTTTTGCAACGCTAAGTGAACCATTTTTAGATTGGTTGGAATGGTTAATAGAGCCGAGTTTAGAGAACCGTTTAGGATCGGCTCAATTGGCATTAGAGGCATTACGAGACGGAGAAATTAGATCTCAGAAATTGGGTGCGATCGCACCCACCAACCCTACAACCACACCTCAAATAACAACCGACCGACTCTTCTGGAATGCAATTTGGCGTAGCAGTACGTGGGGTGCGATCGCTGGGGTCGTTTCTGTACTTCTCCTAAGAATTCCATATGGTTACGGTTTCGGCAGATCTCTCCTTAATGTGATTGGCTGGATTGCAGCATCAACAAGCTTATTTGGAGGACTTAGTTTAGGGCTGGGATTTTTCAATGGTCTACTGATCGCTTATCTGACAAAGCGCTTCTTCTCATCTGCACGTCAGCCTCGCCTTTATCGACTTACTGTAGGTTTTGCCGCCACCGTTTTCAGTGCAGCCGTAATGGTGACTATCCTCAGCCTCTTTTTCTCATCTTGGTTTCGGATTCCGGGAGTGCTGCTGACTACCCTTACTTTAGATGCAGCAATGGGCATGGCGAGTCAAGCGATCGCAACCTGGTATCTCCGAGAAAGCCGGAAAATCGCATCGAAAAATGATTTGAAAATACCTCAGCAATCACTAGAAAAAATTCAAGAAGAGAACTCAGTAGAACCCGTTCCACTTGCGCCAACGAATCGGTCTGCCAAACTTCAGAGAAGCGATCGCAAACCTGCTCCCGCACTAACGAAAGAACGGGTTCTTTGGAATGCTATTTGGCGCTTTAGTACCGTTGGCGCTTCCGTCAGCGCTGTCTTATTTTCAACCTATGCAAAATTTTCATCTTCTTACTCTAGTGATCTGAGAATTGTTGCCCTCAATATGGTTCTTGCAGCCATTATGGGAGGATCTCTTGGCTTAGGTCTAGGCTTTCTCAATGGACTTTTATCAGGACTTCTAACACTCCGCTCAACACTTAAAGACAGCCGCCTTCGGTGGGGAGTTGGAATAGTGGTATCCCTTTTCAGTGCAGGTCTGGTCTATAGCGTTCTCCTTCTCTCATCAACAACCTGGATACCTCTTCCTCTATTTATCTTGGTTCTTTCGGTGTCAATGGGGGTAACCAGTCAAAGTTTTATTCGTTGGTATCTACGAGAAACTCGTTCTAAACCACCAGCGAAGACTAAATCGAAGGTGAGAGTGCTTCGTGCTAGGTCGCGATCGCTTCCCGTTAACCACCTCAATTCTTTCGACCAACGACCAAAATAAGCTTATGAAAACTTGTTGTGCCGTAAATCTTTCCCGTTCTACAAAACTTTGTAACTCAGCCTAAAATAGGAAGTCGAGTCTTAATCCTGTCACTTGCTGCAAACCATGACTGCTTCTCCCCGTCGCTACCACATCACCACCTTCGGCTGCCAGATGAACAAAGCTGACTCCGAACGCATGGCGGGCATTCTCGAAACCATGGGCTTCCAATCAGTAGAAGAACCCAACGATGCAGATCTCATCCTCTACAACACCTGCACGATTCGAGACAATGCAGAGCAGAAAGTGTATTCCTACTTAGGTAGACAAGCACGGCGAAAGCAGGAAAATCCAGACTTAACGCTGGTTGTGGCTGGATGTGTGGCCCAGCAGGAAGGCGAATCGCTCTTACGCCGCGTCCCAGAACTCGATTTGGTAATGGGTCCTCAACACGCGAATCAACTCCAAGATTTATTGGAACAAGTGTTTAGCGGAAATCAAGTCGTTGCCACTGACCCAATTCACATTATTGAAGACATTACCAAGCCCAGACGCGACAGCAAAGTGACCGCCTGGGTGAATGTAATTTATGGCTGTAATGAACGCTGTACTTATTGCGTTGTTCCTAGCGTTCGCGGAGTTGAGCAGTCTCGCACACCTGAAATGATTCGGGCTGAAGTTGAGGAGCTTGGACGGCAAGGCTATAAAGAAATCACTTTATTGGGTCAGAATATTGATGCGTATGGTCGAGATCTTCCGGGTGTAACGCCCGAAGGTCGTCGCTTGAACACGTTTACAGATTTGCTCTACTTTGTGCATGATGTTCCGGGTATCGATCGCATCCGTTTCGCCACCAGTCATCCCCGCTACTTTACCGAACGGCTGATCCGCGCCTGTGCTGAACTGCCAAAAGTGTGCGAACACTTCCACATTCCGTTTCAGTCGGGAGACAACGACGTTCTCAAGGCGATGGCGCGGGGCTACACCCACGATCGCTATCGGCGGATCATTGGAACGATTCGTGAGTATATGCCTGATGCGTCAATTAGCGCGGATGCGATCGTAGGATTTCCCGGTGAAACAGAAGCCCAATTCGAGAACACCCTCAAACTGGTTGAAGATATCGGCTTCGATTTAGTCAACACTGCCGCCTACTCTCCTCGTCCGGGAACGCCTGCCGCCATTTGGCAGAGCCAACTTTCTGAAGAGGTGAAAGCGGATCGATTGCAACGACTGAACCATTTGGTCTCGGTGCAGGCATCAGAGCGATCGCAGCGCTACGCTGGACGCATTGAAGAAATTTTGGTTGAAGATCAAAACTCTAAAGACCCTACACAAGTGATGGGACGCACTCGCGGCAATCGCCTCACCTTTTTTGAGGGGAATATTAATGACTTGAAAGGCAAACTAGTAGAGGTCAAAATTACTGAAGTTCGCCCGTTCAGTCTGACAGGTCAGCCATTAATTGAAGCCCGCCTGTAGCGTTTTCAAGACTAACCTTTTAATCAAGGATGAAGTTGATACGGTTCTGGGGGATCGAGTAGCCCAAGGCGACCGAAAACGGACATTCCTGCAATACACACCCCTCCACCGAGCAAAAGCGTGTTGGACGCATCGATGTGACTTGTCAAGCTGCCTACCAGCAAATTTCAAAACGCCATCCTATAAGGTATTTACTTAAATAAAAATAATCTTGCTCGAAGGGTGATCTTTTATAGGGTTAATAGTGCGTTTTTCAGACTCGTATAGTGCCATCTCACTCACGCCTGGATCAACTGCCTTACTACCTGCGGCTTTGATGTATCCTTCTCACAGCTGAGTATTGTCAGGGTATCTAAGGAATCTTTTCATTCAATCGGGTGATTCTAGAATTTTCTATTAGCGCGAAAATAAACTGATTAGGACAGTATTAACGAACGTTCTACCTACGTTTTGCCCTTTAGCAACGGAGCGCAATGGCATTGAATTACGCCGAGTTGGCGACTCACGTTCAAGCTCTTCAAGCCCAACTCAGATCTTTTGAGCAAACTCTTAGTCTTCCTTTAGAGGTTCACAACTCGCAGCTTGCACAACAGTTAGAGCGGCTGGATCAGACAGTTGTGAGCCTATCAGAGCAAGTTAGTGTCATCAATCAATCCGTCCATGGCGATTCTAGCCAAGCTGCGGTGCTGGCCCCTCCTATTCATGAAGAATATTGGCGAGCACTCAGCGTTTGCCTGCCTGTTGGACTTTTTACCTGCGATCGTCAAGGGCAATGTATTTACCTTAATCGGCGTGGACAAGACATCACAGGCTGCACTGCCGAAGAAAGCTTAGGAGACGGATGGACTCGATTTATCTACGCTCAAGATCGCGATCGCGTGATGGCCGACTGGCTCTCCGATGCTCTAGCCGGACACCAACACAACAGCGAATTTCGGGTTCAGCCCCCCCAAGGAGAACTCCGGTGGATTCATATTCACACCGCACCAATCTTGACCGACCAAGGCGAATTTGTCGGGCACACAGGCACGATCGAAGACATTACCAAACAAAAACTTGCCGAAGCGCAGATTAGAGCCTCTCTCAGCGAGAAAGAAGCGCTGCTCAAAGAAATTCATCACCGAGTCAAAAACAATCTACAAATCATCTCAAGTCTGATTTACCTACAAGCGCAGCGAATTGCTGACCCAGCAGCACGTCAAATCTTTGAAGAGAGCCAAAGTCGAATTAGCTCTATGGCACTCGTACACGACAGTTTATACCGCTCTCAAAACTTCGCCCGAATCAATCTGTCAGAGTATATTCAAACCCTTACAGCCAGCCTTTTTAATACCTATCGAATTCAGCCAGAACTCGTCAAACTTAACGTCAGCGTCGAAAAAGGCGTCGTAGTCAGTTTAGATCGTGCCATTCCTTGTGGCCTAATTCTCAATGAACTGATGACTAACGCTTTAAAGCACGGCTTCACCGACGAGCAGCAAGGGGAAGTGCGGGTGACATTAACCTTAAGCCGGCCAGCGGGCGGGCTGGCGACAGCAATCGACGCCGATTCTTTGGAGCCTGATCGGGACAGTCGCGTTTGTCTAATCGTTGAAAATGACGGCAATTGCTTACCCGACACCTTTGAGCTACAGACAATTCAGTCGATGGGATTGCGCCTTGTCAATGCATTAGTCAATCAGATTCAAGGCGAAGTTGAAGTCGAGAAAACCGCTAAAACCCGGTTTAAAGTTACATTCAATGGTGCGTGAACGTGGCCGACTCGCCCTACAATGCTGAAAGATTTGTATCAGGATTAGTTAAGCATTGAAAGCGGCAAAAATTCTGATTGTAGAAGACGAACGGGTCGTCGCTTGGCATGTGCAAGAAGCTCTGTACAAGCTTGGACATCATGTGGTCGGCATTGCAACGACAGCAAAAGAGGCATTTCAGTATGCGTTAGACCAGCCGCCTGATCTGGTCTTGATGGACATCTGTCTTCAAGGAAGCAGCCTGGACGGCGTATCTGCCGCCGAATATCTGTATTTGCAACTGGATGTTCCGGTCGTTTACTTAACCGCCCATGCTGACCAACACACTCTCCGCCGCGCAACTGAAACTTCACCCTTTGGCTATCTGGTCAAACCCTTTCAAGAAGTCGATCTAAATTCTACAATTCAAATTGCGCTGCGGCGACATCAGCTAGAGCAAGCCCTCAAAGCGGTGCAGCAATGGTATGCAACGACCTTAATTAGCATTGGAGATGCCACGATCGCAACCGATATCGATGGCTTTGTTGCCTTTCTAAATCCCACTGCCGAAATTCTGACGGGATGGACGCAGGAGCAGGCCTTAGGAGCCTTTGCATCTCAGGTGCTAGACCTCGTGGATGAAGATACCGGAGCCGCGATCGACAATCCAATTTTGGCAGCATTGTGTCAAGGCGATACAATTACGTTGCCTAGCCGAGCACTGCTGCGATCGCGCGATGGGTCTGTTCATCCCGTTGGCGATAGTGCCTCTCCAATTCGCAACCGTAAAGGTGAGATTATCGGGGGAGTGATGGTGTTTCAAGATATCAGCGATCGCCGATGTCAAGAGCAGACCCTGCAAAAGCAAAATCAGGTTCTAGAACAGTCTCAAGACCAGCTAACCGCTCAACTCTGGGAGCAAACTGTGCAACTTCAGCAAGCCATTGCCTGTACTCAACTACTGAAGCGGGTGTTAGAGCGGTTTGCATCTCAAAGCGAAGAGTCATCCTTTAACTCTACGTCGAGATCGGTGAGCCGCGATTCGGTGCTGCATCTGCTGCTGCAAGAGGTGGGACAGGTGTTGGACGTGGAGTATTGCTGGGTAGCATTGCAGGATGCTGATCAGCGCTTTGCCACTATTGCCTACGAGCATCGTCCTACTGATAGAGGATCTAAGCGCTCTGCGATCGGAGAGCAGATCTGTTTAGAAGACTTTTCACGCTTCTATCTCCGGCTGATGCAGCATCAATTTTGGATCAATCCATCGCCTGAGGTTTTACCGGAGCTGTACCAATCGTTTCTCGATGCCAAGTCTCAACTGATCGTGTGTCCGATTCAAGATGACCAGCGCGTGATTGGGGAAATTGGCATCGTAATTCGTCATTTGTCGGCTCAGTCCGCGTTGCAAGGAGAGTTGATTGCTCAAACGGTCAACCAAGCCGCGATCGCACTCTACCAGACACAACGACACCAAGCGGCGCAAGCTCAAGTGAGAGAACTGCAAAGCCTCAACGTTCTGAAAGATGAGTTTCTTCAAGCCCTATCGCGAGAGTTGAGAACGCCCCTCACCAATATGCGGATGGCTGTAGAAATGGTGCAGCGCATTGCTCAATTGTTGAAAACAAGCAGTCTTCAGGCCATGCATCCAGACGCAACAGAGGCGTTGTGGGGCAAGTTCGACCGTTATTTACAGATTTTGCAGCAAGAGTGGCAGGACGAATGTGAACTCGTCAATAATTTGCTTGATTTTCAAAGCACTGCTGCGTTAGCGCAAGCGCTGCCCAGCCACTCGCTCTACCTACAACTCTGGCTACCGGAGGTCGTGAATCGCTTTCAGGAGCAGGCGAAACGCAAGCAGCAGTTTCTCAACTCCTGGATTGCCGATGACTTGTCTGCGATCGCGGTGCATTCGCCAACGCTCGATCGCCTTTTGACGGAGTTGCTCAAGAACGCCTGTCAATTCACGCCGCCAGAACATGTGATTCAGGTAGCGGCGCAGGCTCACGACGGGCAGCTAGAACTGTCGGTGAGCAACACCGGAACCGAACTGTCGAGCGCTGAGCAGATGCAGATTTTTGAGCCGTTCTACCGCAGCGCCAACGATGAAGGATGGAGCGGCTTCGGATTAGGCTTAGCCTTGGTCAAGCGTCTCGCGATCGCGCTTAAGGGTCAAATCCGAGTGGAGAGCGAATCAAATCAGACTCGATTTGTCCTGACGCTGCCGATCACTCAAGAGCTTCCGTAACATCAGTCATCCTTTTTGCGTTAGCGTCCCTCTTTGCAAAATATGGCGCAGGCATCCCTAAGAATTCCGCATTGCCAAAGGTTCTTCAACTCGCTGAATGCGCTGAAGCAAATTGGGCTTTGGCATGGCCTGAGGTTTGCCCATTCCGTAAGTGAGGGCATAGCTTTGTGCCAACAACCAAAGCCATAACCTCGGAAATCTTGGTTCCAGCCAAGGTTGCACTTGAGAGAGCAATCCGGGCAACCAACCGCTTAGTAGCCAACTCAGAAAAGCATTCATGCCAAAATCAAGATAGTTCCCAAACCAGCGCAGTAGATCTTTTGCGCCTGCCATTTGCCAGATCCACAGCATTAAGGCAGGATTTTTGCGAGCGGCGATTAGGGCCATACGGTTAAACCGCAACCATGTGACTCGATCTTTAATAAAGGCATCTGCGATCGCAGGCGGTTGAGTTGCCAGCACACCGAAGAACGTGTTGAGCATCGAATTAATTCGCGCTGGAGGCAAGATCTGACCCGTCGGAACCATCATTCCTTTAGAGAACATCCACGTTACAGAGACATTGCTCTGGTAGGCGCGAATTTGGTTGAGGTGATTTGCCTTCAGCAAGTCGTGCTTTAAGGCAGTATCTAGCAAGTGAGTCAACCGAGACAAGTTGCGAACTAGCGACCCAAATCCCGTGAACACTAGGGGAGATTGCAGCGAAGCGGCATCCCCGATTGCAATCAACCGATCAAAAGCAATCGTGCGATCGCGGCTGCCCACACTAAAATGACCCGGAATGTAGCCAAACGTCGCTTTCTTCCACGTCAGCTTTTCCATGTCACAGCGTCGATACTCCGGCAGAATCGAGAAGAAATCTTCGTACATCTCCAGTAACGACCCCGGATTCTCCGGATGGGCTTGATGATAGTGAAACAGATAAAACGTCAGTTCTTTTTCATACGCTGGGAACAGTTCCCAAATCAGTTGCCGTCCGCGAGAAATGTCGCCGTGGCTATTCAGAACATCTCCAAACTGTGCATCCCAGACCCCCGCCTCAAATCCATCTTCGATGACAGCGCCTACGGTTGGGCAGACGCTATCAAAGGCTCGTCCACCATTCAATTGCCAAGCAATGGGGGACGCGGTTCCCATCGCATCAACGAGTAACCGTCCTATAACCTGACGGTCTGTGCCGCTCGGTAAGTGAGTTGCCTCAATCGTGACCTGATCTTCGCCAACGTCTGCCCGTTGAAATTCAGTTTCGTCCCAAATTTCGCCGCCGCACTCGCGCAGTTTCTCGCCGCAGAGCTTGAGAAGTTTTTCAGCATCGATCGCGATATTAAGAACGGTTGGGGTATGGAGAATGGGCGCTTTGGCTTGCGGCGGATTATTTGCATCAAAGAATTTATGAAAGCCATCTACATACTCACGAGCAATCACGCGATCGAACTCGGCAGGCGTGAATAATCCCAGATCAATTAAACTTTGGAACTCGCTGCGAGAAATGTTCCATTCTCGATTCATCCGTCCGAAGGGCAAGCGCTCTAGCAGCAGCACGCGATAGCCCAGCTTTGCCATTACAGCCGCGTGAATAATACCAAGTGCGCCGCCAATATAAATGAGGTCGAAGGAGGGCGGGGGCTGTATTGGATCAGCGGAGGAATTTCCTGCAAAGATAACCTGTTTTGGTTGCTGCGGATGTTGCACGCCTTCACGCCAGCGCTGTTCCCACCAATACACGCGAGTTAAATCATATTCTCCGTTAGGAATCTTTTTGAAGAAATGGACGGTTTGAGGATAGTCCTGTTCCAGGGCTTCAAAAATTGTTTGTTGAGAAAGATCAATTTTTGGCGGTTCTGGGTAGATTTGCGGAAAGTATGCTCTAATATCAGAAATCAAATTCTTGAGAATCCAATTTTCACCGGCGATCGCCTGGTCTGCCCATCGAAACACTTTGAGATACGTCGTCCGCTGAACCGACCATACAAAGATTGAAAGTTCGGGGATTGGAAGTTCGGGAATGGACGGTGGAATTTGCGACGCTGTCCCCCCTGAGAACTGAACTCGACAGCCTGCTGCCGTAGCTATCTTCTCACCGCGCTCCGGTTGATACTCAGTTTGTAACCAAGCCATCACCGATTCTGAGTCGGGAGTGGGAACTTCGATGTAAAGAATTTCTTTCATCTGAGGGGGCTAAACTCCGAAACGATTACTGAAATAGAGAGGTTGACAGAATTTTAAAATCCGAGATACTCCTAATACGATCTCAAGTTAAAGAACGTTACAACGTTACTCATAATGCTCCGACGCTTTAATACTGCTCAATCCTGCCATGAATTATCCCATCCCAGCGACCCCCGAAGAACTAGTTAATTTCCGTCAAGAACCCGTGACGGAGGAGTTGGTAGCCGCGGCGATCGTAGCTGTGGTTCGGCAAGCGCGGGCAAACGGGCAGTCTCTAGAAGAATTGATGGTCGAAGTCTTAACGGACGACAGCCTCCTCGAAGGTCAACAGCGGCGGTGGCTCAGTCAATTGATCGAGCAGACCTGGCAGACTCTCTCTTGAGCTTGCCGCCCAGACGATTCTATCCTTGATGATTCGACCTGTTCATTCTCAAAGGAAAAGACCCCCTAAATTCTCATTAAGGAGGTCTCCAAGTGTATTGCGCGAAACAATTTACTATCAACTATTGATTTACTTCAACTATTAAAGTCCTCTGACCGAGAAAGCTGCTGCTGGTACGTATAAAAGCTTGCAACTAAAGCAAGCCCAAACCACCACAGAACATTGACACTTGGTCGATACCAGACTGTATCGACTAACCCATGTCCAACCATGCCAGCAACAAGCGCCACGGCTCCGATCAACCAAAAGGCATCACGGTTGTCGAGTTCTCTTAGCCGCTTCAGTTGCACTGCCCCTTGATTAAACGCCACTAACAGCAGCCACACAAAGGCAAATAGCCCAATAAAGCCCATTTCAACCGTCACTTCTAGCAAAATGGAATAGGCGCTGAGGGCAGTAAAGCGAGGGCGTTGATAGAGGGGATAAACTTTCTTGAACACCTGATCGCCAGGACCAATTCCTAGAATTGGATAGTCCTGAATCATTTGCCAAACGGCTGCCCACACATTCAGTCGAAATGCATTGCTACTATCACCACTCCCGGCAAAAATGCTGGCGACTCGATACCGAAAGGCTGGCACGAAGATCACGCCCAGGACTAGCACACTCGCCAAGCCTAAAAAGAGAATTGGCAGTGCAGAATATCGCCAGAACTTGGGCAAGTATGGACTCCACCAGTAGTGCAGCATGACAAACAGAACTAGTGCCATCAGTGCCAGTCCAATCCAACCGCCGCGGCTCTGAGTCAGGAGCAGACAGGCTGTATTCGCGATCGTCATAATCACCGCCAGCGCTTTGGGCAACCAACCGCGCCAAGCAAAGATAGCAACCATGCTAAGCGCGATCGCGGGAATTAAGTAGGCTGCCAATAGATTCGGATTGCCTAGAAAGCTATACACCCGCGTCGTTTTTGCCAATGGAGATTCTGGATCGACCCACGTTGCTAGCGCATCGGCCCCAAAAAACCATTGCCGTAATCCATAGCCGCTCACAATCAGCGCCACGTGAAGATAGACGCCGATCAGCCACGATCGCAGCCTTGGCGATCGCAACACTCTCGCCATCAGCGCAAACAGCAGTAAATATAAGCTCAGCTTTGCCAACCCAATAAATGCCGCTACTTTAATGGCTCTACCCTGCGCCACGGCAGCAGAAACAGCAGCAACGCCCCAAAAGAGCGCGAGCGGCAGATGAATCGGCGTTAGCCCTAATCTAAGGTGTCCTTCAGAAGGGTCGTCAGTTACGGTCAACAAAACCCAATACGCCGCACACGCGCCCAGTAGCCAACCGATCAGCTCAGTTGAAACAAACGGCGTAACTATAATCAGGGCACTGAGAATTCCCGCGCCGATGGGGTCTGCCCACTGCATGAGAAAACTTTGTTTGCGCCACGATCGTAACGACCCAACTATGCGATGCAGATAACTCGCTCCTCGCCACTGGTGCAGCGGCAGAGATGCCAAAGTCACCTGTTGCCAAACGGAATTCATACGCGGATTTCCATGCTTCAAAACACCATTGCCCAAGGCAGAATTAGGCTAGGGTCATTATCCGCGAAAATGTCAGTTGTAGGGCGTAGTTCGTACAGCAGTTTCTACAGATGTATCTGTAGAAACTGCTGCGATTAAGGCAGGGCGGTGCTCCGAAAGAATTGCTTGGCAATTGTTTGTAGTTGAATGCAGCCTAGACGGGTCGAGACTTCGATAAGAGGCGTATTAGTGATTCTATTTTATGGTGAACCTAGTGTAATGAATCTACGATCGCGGCGATCGTGCACTACACCAGTTGTTCAATTTGATGAGATTCAATTTAATTTGCTTAGGAATTTTGATTAAGCCTAGGAATTGTAATCACGTAGCGATAGCCCGGTTCTGAGACGCCTTGAATTAAGATTTGTCCACCATGCAGTTCAGCTAATTGACGGCTGAGAAGCAAGCCCAAATTCTTACGCAAATCTTCTGCACCGGGAACCTCCAAATCCATCTCAGAATCAACAATTGTTGTCACAGGAATCAAGCTAGAAACCGCACTGCGACTGCCGTTGCCATTACCAGCGTATTCTAAACTCATCAGAGAGGATGATACATAGCTGTCAGCATATCCTGCTCCATCACCCAAACACGGATGAGACGCCCACACCGTAAACCGGAGTCCGCTACTTTTGTGAGACACATGAAGCCGAATAATGCTACCTGCATTCGAGGCTTGAATCACGCTGAAAATCAGGTGATATAGCATCTGACGAATTTTCTCTTTATCAAGCAGCCAAAGCCGCGTTCCCGGTTCGACCGAGAGACAAATCTGCTGCTCCCGACGATTGGCAGCTTGCTCTAACGAACTAATCGCCTGCTGACATAGCATTTCAACATTCACAGATGACAGATTTAACCTTCTGTTGCTGTCATCAAGCTGGGAGAGTTCCAAGATTTCTTTCACTAAGGATAAAAGGTATTGCCCGCTGTGATGAATGATATCTAAATATTCTTTTTGCTTACTGGTGAGCGGTCCATAAATCTCGCGATTGAGAACGCTTGCCATTCCCATCACTGAGGTTAAAGGGGTGCGGAGTTCTTGCGTGAGGTGAGCGAGGAGTTCAAATTTGACGGAGCTAGTTGGCGCGATCGACAAGGCATTTTGCGTTTTTGTAGATCTGTTGTCGTCAGTTTTCAGAGCGTGCTGTCGCTCATATTCACTCATGCTCAATCGCGCTGTGAGCATTAAGAACTCAGCATCTTTTTCTGTGAAATTGCGCGGCGATAGATCAAAGACGGCTAGAGTACCCACGCACTTGCCGCTTGCTGTGAGCAAAGGCGCTCCTAGATAAGCCCGAATGCCGTACTGCACCAACAGACTGTTGGCAAATGCTGGATCAGCGAATGTATCGTCGATCGCAAGAATTTGATGGCTGTCAACTACATTGACGCAGAACGAGTCCTCGCGGGGCACTTGGCGCGACAGGGCTAAATCATTCATCAAGCCCAGACGAGACAGCCCAACGGCGGATTTAAACCACAGACGCTCTTGATCCATTAACGTCAAGAGGCAAATGGGAGCATTGAGAAAGTGGGCCGCCGTCTGAGCCGCCTCTTCAAAAATTGGTACAGTTTCAGGCTCTAATAAGCCTAGGCCCATCAGCACAGACAGACGCTGCTGTTCTCGTGCCTCAACTGTTAGACCATCTAACCGACAAAATAGCCTGTCAGGGATTCGCATTACAACCCCTATTCCTCGTAAAAAGAACTCGTCTATAAGCGGTTAATTCTGTAAAGAATTACAAAACCGCCTGTTGTTATACAAAGATTGCCCTGGCACTAGGCTGAATCAACGTTCTTAGACAAGAAAGATTACGGAAATATAGGAGTTGCACGCCTATTTGTCCTTGTGAGATTACGGAACCTTAATTTTTTTGTTGGGTTGAATTAAGGTTCTTCTCTTTACTCGCTCCAATTTGAGTGTCGAAATCAAGGCTGAATTATGTAGACTGCGTTAATTCTTCTCTTTTATCCACGCTGGGTGGGCCATGAGAGATGCCATCACCCGCACTCCTCTGAGTTGATTGGATAGAGGTAAATGCCCTTTTGGAGCGTCCAGAGTCCAATTAAATTCTCCGGGGTAACGAGTCCAACTGTTTCCCGATTTCCAGCCAATTTTAGCCCAAAGTTTTTCCCAGTTTTTATTCAGGCTCAACCAAATTTCTCGCTGGGTTGAGAACCCAAATTTACCATCAGAATGAGCGAGCCACAAGGCGTCGATCGTTTGTAAATCGGCTACTGGAAACTGCTCAACCTCGGTGAAATATAGCCATTTACGCTGCATAGCCGCCTCTCCTGCCAATTCACACATTTTTTGAATCGTCACTCGATCGGCTTCCTCGAACGCTTGTTTCACAAGACAGTGCTGAAGAGGAGCGTAGTCGATACCGCGATCGCTTCTTAATACCACAGTTCCCGTCGGAAACTGCTGCTGAAGAAAGGTGAGAACCGTTGGAGATTGGGTATTGTAAAGCTCTTGATAAATTTTGGCGTCCACTCGTCCTAAAGCTCCGGCGGCGCGACGCTCCTGCAAGAAATCCATCAGTACAACAAAGCCCGCCTCACCTTCCGCTACAAGATCGCTCACAAGCTGTAGCTGAGTTTTTTCTGGCTCTGAGCGCAACTTAACTTGCAGGGCAGTGAGGCTATCGGGAACATTGAAAGATGTTGATGTTTCTAAATTTGTCATGAAACTATTCATGCTAAAGGCCATCAAGGAGAATTAGGAATGATTTAGACTGAATTGCTCTACTCCATCATCCCTCATTCGTTCTCTCGACTCGACAAAATTTGAGTAATGATTTTGCTCGTGGAACTAGGGATCTCGATCTGAACTAGTCTAACCTGCCCGCCATACGCTTGAACAATTGCCGCTTCGGGCAGCGTGTCTAGGGTGTAGTCTCCACCTTTAGCGTAAACATCGGGCTGAAGCGCCTGAACGAGTTCACAGGCAGTCGATTCCGAAAAAATCACGACGCCATCGACGGATTTGAGGGCGGCTAAAACTTCTGCCCGTTCCGCCTCTAAGACAATCGGGCGCGGGGGCGCTCCGGGTGCTTGTGGTTTGATCGCTTGAACCGAGCGATCGCTATTCACGCCTACAACGAGGGCACGTCCAAACTGCTTGGCGGTGCTTAAGTATCGCACATGCCCGACGTGGAGTAAGTCAAAGCAGCCGTTCGTGACCACAAGCGGACGCCACCGAGCGGGATCAGCTGCGATCGCGGCTTTCAAGGCTTCAAGGGTATAGACTCCAGCACTCATGAATCGACGGCTTCTTTCGGTGCAAGAGTTTCGGTCGGCAGCTTGTAGCCTTGCTCAAAGGCATAACGCACAAGCTGAGAGCGATTCTCTAACTGGAGCTTGCTCAAAATATTACTCAGATGGGTTTGCACGGTGCGAGGACTGACGAACAAGTGATCGCCAATCTGCTTGTTGGTATAGCCTTGAATCACTTCCCAAAAAACTTTTTCTTCGGCGGGAGTTAGCGGAAGCGGCTCAGGACTCGCCGCTTGAGGTTCGGGCAGACGATCCGTTTGCTGCATCAGCCGAATGATCTCGGAATGCACGCGGCGCGATCGCTCTAACTGCGCCTCAATTTTCGCCAAAAGTTCTCGTGGCTCAAACGGTTTGATCAAATAGTCGTCTGCACCAATCGAGTGTCCTTGCACGCGATCTTCAATGTCCCCTCGGCTTGACAGAAAAATGAACGGAGTCAGTTGACCTGTCCGAATGGCGCGGAGGCGGCGGCAAAACTCGAATCCGTCCATTTCTGGCATAATCACATCCGAGACAATCAGATCCGGCGGATCTTGCTCAAAGCACAGGAGCGCTTCAGTGCCGCAAGCCGCTTTTTGAACCGCGTAACCCCGCTTTTCTAAGTAGCGCGTCAATGCCGTTCGGAGCGTCATATCATCATCGACTACTAAAATCTTCTTCATCTACATCTCCGAGCAGTTTTGAGTAGCCCATCGCTTCAATTCACCTTGCCTATTCTTCGATCCAAGGGGTTTGAAGAATGCCCCTCATCATGGTAAATCAAACCTTTCCGTTTGCAGTTAGTTTCAGCGGCAAGGAACTAGCTATCAATTCTGCTACACAGGAAATCCACAAAGTTTGGTAGCCTACCAAAGCATACCCACGATCCTATTCGACACTTATGTACGAAAAGATTACACCTCCCCAAGTTGGTTCACCGATTACGTTTAAAGACGGGGAGCCGATTGTGCCGGACAATCCAATTATTCCGTTTATTCGAGGGGATGGGACGGGGATTGACCTATGGCCCGCTTCCGAGCGCGTGTTTGATGCGGCGGTTAAGCAGGCTTATGGCGACAAGCGGAAGATTTCTTGGTTTAAAGTGTATGCCGGAGATGAAGCGTGCGAGGTGTATGGCACCTATCAGTATTTGCCAGAAGATACCTTAGCCGCAATTCGCGAGTTTGGGGTAGCGATCAAAGGTCCGTTGACCACGCCGATCGGCGGGGGCATTCGATCGCTCAACGTTGCCCTCCGTCAAATTTTTGATCTGTACGCCTGCGTTCGCCCGTGCAAGTACTATTCGGGCGTGCCTTCGCCTCACAAAAGTCCTGAAAAGCTAGATTTGATTGTTTACCGGGAGAATACCGAAGATATTTATCTCGGCATTGAGTGGAAACAGGGCACCGAGACCTGCGATCGCATCATCAAACTGCTCAATGAAGATCTGATCCCCGGTACGCCCGAACACGGCAAAAAACAGATTCCCCTCGATTCGGGCATCGGGATTAAGCCAATCAGCAAAAAGGGTTCTCAGCGCTTAGTGCGACGGGCAATGCAACATGCACTCCGGTTGCCCAAGCATAAGCAATTGGTAACACTGGTGCATAAAGGCAACATTATGAAGTACACCGAAGGAGCCTTCCGCGATTGGGGCTACGAATTGGTGACATCAGAATTTCGAGCGGACTGCGTGACTGAGCGCGAGTCGTGGATTTTGAGCAACAAAGAGCGCCATCGGGATCTAACAATCGAAGAGAACGCCCGCGAAATCGATCCAGGCTACGAGTCGATGACGCCCGATAAGCGAGACACGATTTGCGCGGAGGTAAAGGCAGTTTTAGACACCATTTGGGAAAGTCATGGCAACGGGCAGTGGAAAGAAAAAGTGATGGTCAACGATCGGATCGCCGATAGTATCTTCCAACAAATTCAAACGCGCCCTGATGAATACTCGATTTTGGCGACGATGAATCTAAATGGCGATTACCTGTCCGATGCTGCCGCCGCGATCGCAGGTGGATTAGGCATGGCTCCAGGCGCGAACATTGGCGATTCGAGCGCTATTTTTGAAGCGACTCACGGCACGGCTCCCAAACATGCGGGGCGCGATCGCGTCAATCCTGGCTCGGTGATCTTGTCGGGCGTGATGATGCTGGAATATCTGGGCTGGCAAGAAGCGGCAGATCTGATTAAAAAAGGATTGGCAGCCGCGATCGCGCAAGGGGAGGTCACCTACGATCTCGCGCGCCTGATGGAACCGCCCGTTGATCCTCCCCTTAAGTGTTCAGAATTTGCGGAAGCGATCATCCGGCATTTCTAAACCGCAATCGAAACCGAAGAGAGCTTCCTTTGTCCGTGTGTAGAACAACGATGGCATCTCTTCGGTTTCGATTGAACTTTCGATTGAACTTAAGGATTAGAGAATGTGTTGATATTGCCGCCACCGATCGCGCGTCCTGGAATTCGACGGGGAGCGGAGAAAGGCTGTTCCTTCAGCTCTGGCAACGATGCTGGAGCTCTGTAGACCGAGCCGACAGGATTGGATTGCGTGGGTACAGTAGGCTGTCCTACAGGATTCGCCAAATTGAGAGGAGGCAGATTACTGTTGGGTCCGACTGAGGGAGAGATCACAGGGGGCGCTACGGTAGCCGGATAATTTGCAGGTGGAGAATAGGGTTGAGACCCTTCAACCAAATTGGTGTAGGCGTTCCCGACGGGGGTTGTTGGCTTTGTCGCATCGATTCCTGGACTGTCTAATCCTGGATTGTCTAAGCGAGTTGTTCCTTCAACCGGAATAGGTGCCTGATTCACGCCTTGAGTGGGCTGATTCACGTCCGTCGGCGTAACGGGTGAAGGGGTTGCATAAAGACGAGTCATGGCCTCTTGAAGAGGGCTTTTTGTGGAACTTGTTGGTGTGAAACCCGTAGGTAGCGTTGCAGACCCACTTCCTAAGCCGCTTGGTTGAGCGGTTCCTATAGAGTTGCGCTCTGCGCTAATCGCGCTACTTTGTCCTGCATTCACCTGTCCGTATCGATCGGCCAACCCATTGTTGAAAGCGCCAAAAATTCCAGGTTGCCCTAGCGTAGATTGAGTTGTCACTAGTCCAGTAGATGTGTTAGCTGGGGTAGCTGGCGTCTTAGGTGCATTCGTTCCTGCTGGCTGGGGCAGCGTAGGCTGGTTTGGTTTGGCTTTATTGGTCTCTGACTTGATGCCAATATCATTGATTAGAACGGGCAGCGAATCAATGTCTGCCCCGATCGCTTGCTCTTCTCGCAACGCCAACTCTTCGTCAGAACGCTCTCCCTGGACTGACCCTTCCGGGCGTGTCCACCAATCCCATGTGAATAGGAGTAAGAGTAACAGCGCGATCGCGGGTCCCCAAAAAATCGGACGCCCCAATGGACGCAACCGAGCTAAGAAGTACCGGCTTGTAGCTGAAGAAGAGCGACGACGCATAAGACCTAATGTAGGAACTTTCAAGCTAATCTTAATCGATATTCAAGAGGGGAGAAGGGAAATCGCAAAAGGATCATGAGGCTTCATTCAATCGTTAGAGATTCCTTCACATCAGTTTGAACAACCCGCCGCGCTATCAGCGAGTTGACCATTATTAACAGGTTCGACACTTATTAATCTGGGGTCTAGTGTAGCTAAGGACGCCTCTATAGGTCGCGTATCCGGGTGTTTTATGGAATCCATTCGCCAGTAGTCACCCTTCAGGATCGCCCATATTGTTAGTAATCCAAGTTGCGGGTTAAGTTGAGAGAACAGAAGAAAACAACCGCAAGCC